>JAITQT010000498.1 GCA_031288745.1 Deltaproteobacteria bacterium | reverse complement strand
CGTCCCTTTCAATAGGTTTGGCCCCGCAACGTTTTCTCTTGTGAACGGGCCCTTAAGCGTTCACATTGGTGACCGGACACAGTAGAGCGCAGCCATTTTAACTGGCCTCTTTGGGATGCTCTTGACAAAAAAGTCGCTGACCTTGGCTAAGGCTTATGTTGGCTAAAGTGGAGCTGACCATAGCTATCTTTTAAACCAAATTTGTACGACCCCATTATTTATTAATTAAGAGATCGTTAGTCAACTGATTACTATAGTTAAGGTGCGGGTATTGCAGATAGTCTCTAGACCGTTTGTGAATTGGTGGTAAGTTCTTTTTTTTGTCAACTAAATTGACCCATTACAACTTTTCTTAGCTCGCCAAGTATTGGCTAGGGCTGGCCCGCCCCGAGGCTACGGGCGGGTTTTTTTAGGCCTTTTTAACTAAATTTTGGTTAATTTTAAATACAAAAAACTAAGTATTTGGATTTTCGTTGTATGTCGGATTATCGAGAGTCATTTGATAGAATCGGTTCTAGCGACTCCCAGCGATCGAGCGAGAACCAGCGATATAGTGACAATTTCCGCGGCGCAGAGAAAGAGCCTAACAGGGCTTTTAAAAAAATTGAGCGCCTGGTAAGACTGGTTGCCTTGCTTTTTTTGTGTGGCTTGGTTTGGTGGTTTAGTTATGATCACGGCCGTAGCTCGGTTAGGGGAAGGCTATATCGGATGGAAGCTGAAAATATTTCCCTTCGAGAGCGCGTTATTATCTTAGAAAACGATCTAGCCTATTATAAAGATAAATTAAAACAAGCTGAGGCTAAGTTGGCCCCGGACCATAGCCGGAGAGGGGAGGAGGTAAAGCCTAAGGAGGCGGCTGAGGGAGAAAAAGATAAAAACCTATCTCCTTCCGATAATCAGTCCCGGGGGAGGCTGACGGTTAGGCTTTCGGAAAATAAGAGCGTTTTCGAGGATAAGGCGGTGGTTTCTTTAGTCGAACTAAATAGTTTGGATATGGAGGCCATAGTTAGGATTAGTCACAACGATACCGGCCGCCGAGAGGCTATGACTATGAAGCCGGGCGATATCTTCGAGGTGGCTGTGGAAGGGGGCAAACACAGCCTCTATCTTGATCAAATCAAAGGCTCTTTGGCCTTTTTTATTATTGATGGGTATCCGGGAGAAAAATAAAATGACGGATTTTGACTCCATTAGCCTCGGCCAGAAGGCCGAAAGGTCCACGCTCATTTCGGCCAAACTGGTCGCTGATTTCGCCGCTCTAACCGGCGACGATAATCCGGTTCATTTAGACGAACAATATGCGGCAAAATCAATTTTTGGCCGTAGAGTTGCCCACGGCATGATTGCCTCCTCTCTTATCGCTTCCCTTATGGGAAGCGAGCTTCCGGGTTGGGGGACTATTTATCTTGGTCAGAACCTTGAATTTAGGGCCCCGGTTTTTATTGACGATACCGTCACCGTTTCGGTTGAGGTCTTGGAAAAAGATGATAAGACTAAAAGAATTAAGCTTAAGACCCAGGCCGTCAATCAAGACGGGCGCTTAGTTATAAATGGCCAGGCCCTGGTGTTGTATAAATAGATGATAGGGGCAAAAATTTTTTTATTTTTTTGTTTCAAAACTTTATTTGGCTTAGGTTAATTTCAACAAAAGGCTTAAGTTTTAAGGTTTTTCTATGATATTCAAATGGCCTTTGATAATTTTAACGGCGACTAATCGACCGACTTTGGATTGGCAGGGTCCGCCCATGTCTTTGGTCCAATCGCGGGTTTCCTTTCAATATTGCGAAGCAGTCTACCAGGCTGGTGGTATTCCCATGATTAGTCCGACCTTTACCGGTGATGGGCCAGAGCATTTTGAGGGCCGCGGCTGGCCCCAAGCTCCTCCAAGAGAAATTAAGCCTCTTACAGCTAAGGCTGAGGCGGTTATGGATTGCGCTTCAGCTCTAATCTTAACTGGGGGGGGCGACGTCACGTTAACCGACGGCCAGGCCCATTATCCCAATTTAGAGTATGACCGCGACCGAGATTTTTGGGAAGCCGCTCTCCTTAAAGCGGCCATTAGGCGTAAAAAGCCGGTCTTAGGTATTTGCCGAGGCCTACAGTTAATCAATAAGTTCTTTGGCGGGACCTTGTGGCTCGATTTACCGAGTCAATTTCATAATAGCCTCGATCATCAACAGACTAGCCCTAGAACAAAGGTTAGCCATAAGGTGTTAATAGAGCCAAAAAGTAGGCTAGCTTCTATTTGCGGCCAAACCGAATTGATGGTCAATAGCGGTCATCATCAGGCCATTAAAGAAGTGGCCCCTCAGATAGTAGTTAGCGCCCGTAGCCCCGACGGGGTTATAGAGGCAATAGAAGCGCAAGACGGTAGTTTTATTATAGGCGTTCAGTGGCATCCTGAGGCCTTGGCCTTTCAAGACGCTCCTTCGGCCTCTCTTTTTAAGGCCCTAGTGGTGGCGGCTGGCGGCTGAGATACTGGCTTTGCTAAATATTTTTTTAGGTAGAGTTTTCATAAAATATTTATATTCAATATCTTCCCTCTCTCTCCTGGTAATTTACCAGCCCGCTAATAATCATTTTCACGTGGCCAAATCCCCGCCATTCTTTCCCCGTAATTGAGAAAAAAATTTGGCCTGGCTCTGGCCGCGCTCTTTTATAAACGGTCCTAGCGCGTATTTAGTGGGCTATTTAGGTTAACTATGCTTTTAATTATCTTGCCGTTAACTCCGACTATAATCGGTTTATTTTCTTGGAAGCTTTATGAAATCTAGCGATAGAACTGACGCTGGCAGCTCTAATCAAATAGCTCTCGTCTTACCCTCTCAAAACGTCCTGAGAATAGGTTTAGACGTGGGATCAACCACTGTTAAGACGGTGGTCATCGACCAGAGCGGGGCTATCCTCCACAGTAGCTACCAAAGGCACTATTCGGACGTAAAGCTTAGTTTAATTTCTACTCTTTTAAAAGCCGTAGAAAAGTTTCCCAATCGTCTTATCTCCTTAGCTGTGGCCGGTTCGGGGGGTATTGCTGCAGCCAATATGTTGGGGGCTGATTTTGTACAAGAAGTGGTAGCTGGGGCTGAGGCTATTAGAAGGCTACTTCCACGCACCGACGTGGCCATTGAATTGGGCGGCGAGGACGCTAAGCTTACCTTTTTTGACGCCGGAGTTGATCAGCGCATGAATGAAACCTGCGCCGGGGGCACTGGGGCCTTTATCGATCAGATGGCCGTTTTTTTGCGTACTGACCCTAAGGGCTTAAACGATCTAGCTAAAGAAGCTACTACCATTTATCCCATAGCCGCCCGTTGCGGGGTCTTTGCTAAATCTGATATCCTCCCTCTTTTAAACGAGGGCGCAGCGGCCAGAGATGTAGCCGCTTCCATCTTTCAAGCGGTGGTCGATCAAACTATCGGCGGACTTGCTTGCGGCCGTCGCATTAGAGGAAACGTGGCCTTTTTAGGCGGCCCTCTTTATTTTCTCTCGGAATTAAGAAAAAGGTTTGTGGAAACGTTAAAGCTAGCCCCAAACGAGGCCGTTTGCCCTTCTGAGGCTCAGCTATTTGTCGCCATCGGTGCCGCTTTTTTATCCGAGGCCTTTAAGCCGTTAGTAGCCGAAGTTTGGACCGATAAGATTAAAGAAGTCGACGCCTCAGAGTTAGAGAGAGAACTTTCACCACTGCCTCCTCTTTTTGGAAGTTTTGAGGAACTAAAAGATTTTAGAAAGCGCCACCAGCGCTCCCTTATCCCCAGAGCCCCTTGGCCTGATAATGGGGATATTTTCTTAGGTCTCGACGCGGGCTCTACCACCACTAAGTTAGTGGCCATAGATGAGAAGCATAGGCTTTTATACTCCTATTACGATCACAATAAGGGTAATCCATTAAACTCAGTCATCTCGGCTCTAAATTCCTTTTACCTAGCTGCCCCTAAATCGACCACGGTCGCTCGAGCAGCTGTGACTGGCTATGGGGAATCGTTAATTAGGTCCGCCTTGGGCGTAGATTACGGGGAAGTTGAAACTGTGGCCCACTATAAAGCTGCCTCCAGCATCGCTCCAGACGTAAGTTTTATAGTTGATATTGGCGGGCAGGATATTAAGTGCCTTTCCATCCGTAACGGGGCCATAGAGCGCTTAATGCTTAACGAGGCCTGCTCATCTGGCTGCGGCTCTTTTTTGGCTACCTTCGCTTCCACTTTAGGTTTAGATCCGGCAGGCTTTGCTTCCATCGCCCTTTTGGCCGAGCAACCGGTGGATCTGGGGAGTCGCTGCACGGTCTTTATGAATAGTAAGGTTAAGCAAGCTCAAAAGGAAGGGGCTGGGGTGGGCGATATCTCGGCTGGTCTTTCTTATTCGGTGGTTAGAAACGCCCTCTATAAAGTAATTCGCATCACCCGCCCCGAGGATTTGGGTCCCAAGGTGGTAGTTCAGGGAGGTACTTTTTTTAATGACGCTGTTTTACGCTCTTTTGAACTCTCCATTGGCCGTGAGGTCATTCGGCCAGATATAGCCGGGCTCATGGGGGCTTACGGGGCGGCCCTAATGGCCGTGGAAGAATGGCGAGATAAGCCGGGCAGCTCCTCTATAATTAGCCATGAGGCTTTAGCTGACTTTTCGGTTCAATCGCGCAACGCTCGCTGCCAAAAATGCGAAAATAGGTGCCTTTTAACGGTTAGCCTCTTTTCTGACGGCCGCCGTTTTATTTCTGGAAATCGCTGCGAGAGGGGGGCTGCGGTTAAAAGTCCGGCGGCCGATCGCATTGACGCTCTGGCTAATAAAGCAAGACTTGGCGATATTTCCGAAACGCTGGCTAAGCTCCCCACCTTATCGAGCCTCGGGCCCAAGGTCAATGATTTTGACCACTTGCCCAATCTCTTTTCTTGGAATCTCTATAGGCTCTTTCAAGTCTATAACCCTTACCCAGCCTCTCAGTGTCGCGGTCGGGTGGGGATACCGAGGGCCTTGGGGCTCTATGAAACCTATCCCTTTTGGTTTACTTTCTTTCATAGCCTCGGCTTTAGAGTGGAATTATCCCCTCCTTCATCTAAAACTCTCTTTAATTCGGCCTTAGAGACTATTCCCTCTCAGACGGTTTGCTATCCGGCCAAATTGGTCCACGGCCATATCCTAGCCTTAATTTCCCATAGGCCTGATTTTATTTTCTTTCCATGCGCCCCTAGAGAGCTACCAACCATTTACAAAACCGTCGATCGCTTTAATTGCCCATTGGTAGCGAGCTACCCCGAACTAATTCGCTTAAATTTAGACGCCATAGGCGATAGCGGGCTTAGATTGTGCTCTCCCTTTCTTGATTTAGCGGCCAAGAACTCAAAGTTAGTCGATATCTTAAGCCAGGAGCTGTCCTTTTTGCGCTTGGGCCGAAGAGAGTTAAAAATTGCTATTAAACAAGCCCATCAAGAGCAATGGCGATTTAGGCGCGATATTAGGTTCTCTGGGGAAAGGGCCTTAGAGCACATTAGAAAGACTGGTCGGCGGGCCGTTATCTTAGCCGGTCATCCCTATCACATAGATCCCGAGATCCACCACGGCATAGCCGATTTAATTACCAATAACGGCTTGGGGGTCTTATCGGCCGATAGCATCGACCACTTGGCCCCAAGAGATTTAAGTTTAAGGGTGCGTGATCAGTGGCTGACTCACTCAAGGCTCTATCGGGCGGCCATGGTCTGCGCGGAAAACGAGGATTTAGAGCTAGTGCAGCTTAATTCTTTTGGCTGCGGGTTAGATGCGGTAACTACCGACCAGGTGGGAGAAATTCTTGAAAGCGCTGGTAAGGTTTTTACCCTTCTTAAAATAGACGAGGGGGCCAATTTAGGGGCGGCTAGAATTAGAATTAGATCTTTAGTAGCCGCCATGCGCGATAGAGGGCGACGCAAGACTCTTAATCGTTCTCTTACGCCTTATCGCTACCAGGCTTTAACGGTTAATAAAGAGCTTAGACGCAGCTATCGGATCTTATGCCCGCAGCTATCCCCCATCCACTTTCGTTTTCTCTCTGCGGCTTTCGAGCCGCTGGGCTACGATATCGCCATTATTGATAGATTAAATAGAGAGGCGGTTGAAGAAGGCCTTAAATACGTAAATAACGACGCCTGTTTTCCGGCTCTAGTTTCCATTGGCCAGATTATTTTTGAGCTTAAAAAGTTAGGCCCTTCAAACGACCGCGTAGCCGTGTTGATGAGTCAGACCGGGGGCGGCTGTCGGGCCTCTAATTACGTGGCCTTCTTACGCAAGGCCTTGGAAGATTCGGGTTTACATCACGTTCCGGTTTGGCCGCTATCTCTTAGTAATGCCGGCGAGGGAGAGGGTCTGAAGATTGATTTGGGAGGTTGGAAAAGAGCTTTGATGGGCCTATTAACCGGAGATATGCTTCAAAGGTTAATCTTAGCTACTAGACCTTACGAGAGAAGAGCGGGGGTGGTTGAAGAATTATATGAAAAATGGGTGGCCCTATCTATTCCGGCTGTTAAAGCTGGCGATAAAAAGGCCTTTATTCAAAATATAGAGCGCATGACTGAGCAATTCGCCGCTCTCGATTTAGAGCCACCCTTAAAGCCTAAGGTGGGCGTGGTAGGCGAAATTTTAATTAATTTTTACCCCGAGGCCAACAATCAAGTCGTGGCCGTCTTAGAAAGCGAAGGTGGACACGCCATATTACCAGAGCTAACCGATTTTTTTCTATATTGCCTCTACGATGAGGTCTACCGCTACGATCACCTTAACGGTCGTAGGATAACTAAGTTAGTTAACAACTGGCTAATAGGCTTTGTTGAGCGCTATCGGGCCCCTCTAAGAAAGGCCTTAGAGCGGTTTCCTCGATTTGGGCGGTTACATAGCTTTTACGATTTAAAGAAGGCTGGGGAAAATTTAGTTTCCTTAGGCAATCAAAGCGGCGAGGGTTGGTATTTGGCGGCCGACATGTGCTTAATGCTCGAAGAGGGGGTAAATAACGTCCTTTGTCTCCAGCCCTTTGGTTGTTTACCAAACCACATTACCGGTAAAGGCGTGGTCAAAGAGCTAAAAAGGCGTTATCCAGCGGCCAATTTAGCCGCAGTCGATTACGATCCTGGAGCTAGTGAGGTTAATCAGCTAAATCGCATTAAGCTGATGATGTCGGTGGCTAGGGCTGCCGCCGGGCCTAAGAGCTTAAAAATAGCTTAAATATTTAGCTAAAGCGCAGCTCTTTAATTTGATTTAGGACCATGGCGAAGATAGCTGTCTTTTTAGTCAAAGAGGAAATGAGGATAGATTCGTTTCGACCGCGAGTGCCGAGCATATGGGGCCCTAAGGCGTCTATGGTAGGCAGCCTATAGTGCGAGCACCATGAGGCTGCTGAAGGATTGTAAGAGCTTTTTTCGTTAATGGCTTCGTAGCCAAGCTTTAAGGCTGAGTCTAGGTAGAGGCGGTATAGTTGCTCTACGTTTTGATCTCGTTCAAAGGGCGGCCAGGTGTTCTCTAAAGCTAAGGATACCCGGCAGCCAGGAACGTAGTTTTTTATCTCCATTGATTGTAGGGCCCGGTTAATATGCCATAGCTCCCATTCGTCGGCGAAGGAGACGAAAAACTTGGCCTGGGCCTTTTGAGCGACCTCGTCGGCCTTTTGCCCTCCGGCGATAAGCCCGACGTTAATAGCTAAGCCTCCTCCTAGCCCTGTTAATGAACCGTCCCCCACTCCTAACCATGGGTCGCTAAAGTCGTAGAGGTCAGATATGGCCCCAACTAAGGCTCGATTAGCATCTGAACTAGAAGCGGTTATTGTGCCGCCAGTAACCCCTCCCCCTGTAAGCCCTCCTTGCCGTTCACGACCTTCACTCTTCGTTTGAGCTTCTACGGTGATAAAGCCATAAGCAGTCCCGCGGCGGGCGGTCACCACTTCGTCCTCTTCTTCACAGGGCTCAAAGACAAAACCCATCTGGGCTGTCTGGGCCTCGTTTTCGATTAATTGCCTGGAAGAGGCTGAAGAGAGTTGTTCGTCGCTATAAAAAATTAGCGTAAATTCGGTATCCTTTGGGACTAGCCCCAGCTCTATGGCGAGGCGCGTTCCATATATAAGAACCGCAGCTCCGCCTTTGCAGTCGGCCACTCCCTCTCCATAGGCTATATTGCCTTCCACTCTAAAAGGGTTTTGAGAGGGCGGAGAGAGGGTGGGGAGAGTATCAATATGGGCTAGGCTCAAAATTTTACGTTTAGCGCCAAGGCGTCCGCATTTAGCTATCAAATGAAAGCCTAGGTCCTCAGCTGGGAGACGTTCCGTTCTGGCTTTGAGCGGGGCTAGTGCCATTTCTATTCTTTCAATGGCGGTAATATTACCAGTCAAACGTCCGGCTCGGCTGTCGACTGAAACTAAATCTTTTATCAAATCAAGCTGCTCGTTAAGGAACTGGGCGGCTTTTTCTTTGATTAGAGCTATTTCTTCTGAAGTAGTCATAACCAAAATCTCCCGCCGGCTTACAAAATAAAGCGCGGAGAAACTATAAAAAGAAAAATTCTGGAAACTTTCGTTTACGGTAAGGTTAACAAGAGGCCCGGCGCTGGTTGGAGAAATTATCGTTTACCGGGGGTTGCCCCGAGGCTATCGGGGGAGAGAGGCTCCGCTAAAAGGTGGTTAAAGCGGCTGATTGGGGGTAAACCTTAAGCTTATTGTTAGTTAAATAGCTAGGGGGCACGGTTAGAAAATTTTATTTTCATCTTCTTTCCTGCCGAAAGAGTCTTGGGTTTAACTAGGGAATTAATGACGTTTTTCTCTAATCTGAAAAGAAGCTAAAGGATCTTTTGTAGCCATCGTCTCCTGAAGGGCGACGGAAAAGCAAGTAAACGGAAGTAAACTCCTCGAAAAAACGCCCTTACGAATCTGTTTAAAAGTTAATCTCGTTAATGTTGTTAACCGGCTTTACGCACAGTTCCGTTTTCTAACTTACCTTACCCTTGTTATAACCTTAAGCTTTAAGAGGCGGGCCTAACAGGAGGCCTCCCGTAGGTCTTTAAACGAAAGACAACGTAGCGGGCTTAACTCTAGTTTAATTTGGCCGACTGAGGGCTTTTACCAGCTCCTCCCTTTAGGAGGAGGTAGTCAACTTTCTAAAATTACCTCTTTAAAAAGGGGAAAAAATTAAAGAGTAATTTACAATTTGATTAAGGCTTGGCCGTTACTTATGGGCACCGACCAATTTAAGCGGTTAGATACTAGCGATAAAGGTGTCAGTTCACAAATGTGAACGTTTAAGGGCCCGTTCACAAGAGAGAACGCTGCGGTGCCAAGCCTATTGAAAGGGACGACACATACCGCAGCAATGTAGCCCCCTATAGGAGCTTAG
>JAITQT010000493.1 GCA_031288745.1 Deltaproteobacteria bacterium | reverse complement strand
AAAAACATATGTTCTTCGTTTGAGTCTGAGGCAAAGGCTAAAATTGAAAGGTTGATACAGCAGCACGTTTCTCCAATGGAAGGCTGAAAATTTTTTTTAAGGTGCATTGTAGTGTTAATAAAATTATTTTAAATAAAATAAAAACATAAATATGTGCGCTAGTGAAGGCGTCTTATCTTCGTGGTGAAAGTCCGCCTCAGGGCTCCTATAATTGAACGTTACTGCGTAGCCGTAAACAATGGCCTGCCCTGGCCTCCCGATGAGATATCTGTAGCAATGGCAGGCAGAAAGGCTGCGGGATATATTTTTTTGGATTCAGGTTTGAATCTTTTAAACGCTTGGTGAGAAAGAAAAGCCAAAAAAAGAATCGAATCAGGGAAATAACTACAAGATAATGTGGTTGTAAATTTAGGGATATAATTGAAAACCTCGAAAAGACGCTCAATGGGTGGTAAAACTACTTCAAGAGTGCTGTAGCTGGAATTTTTCCTCTATTAAACTGGATTACTCGTCAGCGATTGAGAGGCCTGCTACTTAGATAAAATAAAGGAAAAGGGGGAGAAAAGACGAAAATGGGGCCTGAGCGATGGCCGAATTCCTTCTTGGTAAAAGAGGGTTTGTTCACAATGGAAACCCAGTGGGACAGAGTGAGTTAAATACCCGAAGCCGTTTGATATATGTGGGATTTAATCTACTCTCTGGCCTAAGTCGTCAGTCTCAGGTTAGTAAACACCAGCCAGAGAGCCGTGTAGGGAGAATGGCCAGCACCGTTAGATAAGGAATGGGGATAAAACTCCTCGTATCTCTATCTAAAATTAGTAAAAAAACTTTATAATGAGTATATAATCTATATGTAAATAAAACAATTATATTTTTTTATGTAATTTGTTTAAAAATAGCCAAAATTTAAGTCTTAAAAATAAATAATAATTTTAATAAAAAAAGAACAGGAGAATAAAAAAACCGCTATAAGAGACGAAATCGAATCTTATAGCGGTCAAGATAAAATGCGTAACTCTTCTACAAAAAGAGCTTAAAAAATTAAAAAATGCTAGGTGACTAATCGTCTACCGAGCCAGTGGAGCAACCGCAGCACGAAGCGGTTGGTTGGCTAGCTTTGCCCTCTAGCGACTTTTTGGCCGCAGGGCTTTTAGAGGCAGCCGGCTTTTTGGGCACGCTTTTAGTGGGCGCGACCTTCTTGACGGGGGCCGCTTTAGCTGCAGTCTTAGCTGGCGCGGCCTTGACGACGCTCGTCTTAGCTGCGGTTTTAGCCGGTGCGACCTTTTTAGGAGCGGCTTTAGCAGGCGCAGCTTTTTTTGGCGCTGCTTTGGCTGGCGTAGCTTTAGCCGGCGCAGTCTTAGCCGGGGCCGCTTTTTTGGGAGCGGCTTTAGAGGGTGCAGCCTTAGCCGGAGCGGATTTACCGCCTGGCGCTGCGACCTTCTTGGCTGGAGCCTTCCTGGGTGCCGTTTTAGCGGTCGGTTGGCTTTCGGTTTTGGAAGATTTAGCTACTTTGGGAGAAGAAGCGGACGAATCGGCCATAGTGGGACCTCCGGTAAAAAAATTTAAAAGCATAATAACATATATATTCTAAAAAGCAACATTTTTTTTTTATATATGAAACCTCGAGCTGAGTGTTTCATAATACCTTATGGCTGAACTTGCTATGCGCTACGATGTAGACTAAAGTAAAATTTTTTTCACGATAGCCTTAAATAGAAAGAACTTTCGGACAAACCATTCGCTTTTTTCTCGAATGAATTAAATGGTGTTAAACTCGACGACCCCTTTGAAAAAATTTCGGAGAGGGGAAACTTTTTTTATTTTTTTTGTTCTCGTCTTTTCCAGAGTTAAATATTTTTGCTCCCACCGCCTTAAGAACTCCCAATGTGAAAAAAGTTATCCCAGTTTGCTTAATTTTCTGGAAAGCGTTCGCTCTTTATGGCTATCATCCCCTTGAGAGATAGATTGCCGAAAAGTCTTTTGACCTTTGGTTATCCAAAAATTTCCATTTGCCTTTACTTATTAATATTGTCAAATCAAGAAAAAAAATAGCCCCTGATTAAATCGGGGGCCCCATTTTAGACTAACTAGATTGTTTTATATAGATAATTTATTTTAATTATTTATTGAAGTACTGTCTTAGACTGGCGGCAACTATAAAAATTTTGTTGTGAGAGAGTCTTTAATATTTTTCAAGGTAAAAATTTGGTAATCCTAATCGTAATCGTTCTTCTGAAATTATTCGACGTCCTTGGCCATTTTTCGCTGCTATCATGAGGTATGCCCCTCAATAATAGGCACGATGAAACTGTGTATTTGTAGTTCGTAATTGCTCTTTTTTCATCGTTAAAGGCCAGAGCTAAAAACATTGTTCAATAGTTAGGCGATTTTTTTCAGAAATGTGATTAATTGTTCCGAGGCTGCAGTTTCGGGGTAATGTTTGGGACAGTCGATTTTGTCCAGATATAAACGGTTTATTTTGCCAAAAAAAAACGGAAAATATGATCGAAGCGCAAAAAGTCCCCTTTATCAGTCTTTAAATTTGTAATATAGTCTTATCACTAGTTAATTTTTTAGACTATTGTGCTTTTAAGAGGTTTTTGCGCTTCGATCAAATATAGTCCAACTGGAGATTACCAGTAAAAAGGAGACCATCCTGGTCTAGTTTTACCATGAAAAAGTATACCACCCCTGGTCAAAAAAATAAAAATAACCTGAGAGGACCTAAATCTTGCTCTGGGCCTAAAATATTTACTTTTAGGGAAAAAAAACTTAAATATCGTTTAGACAGTTGACAAGTTTTCCGTCATTGCTTGGCCACATTTAACCGTCTATGTTTCGACAAATTCTTCCAGCACAAACAGTTAAAGCGAGGCACGGCGTCTAGGTGCTCTTTAAATAAATATAGGCGCTGATTTGAAAGCGTCAAAAAAATATCGTTAGCTCACTTTTTCTGCTTTGAGTGAAACATCAGGCTGTACTCGTTGTATAGCCGTTGATAGCCTTGGCGCAGATCGTTTAATCACTTAGGCCAATAACCACCCCGCAACTTACCAAAATCTATATTTATTTGATCGAAGAGCAAAAACCTCTTAAAATCAAAATAGTCAAAAAAATTAGCTAGTAATAAGGCTCTGTTACAAATTTATGGACTCATATAAGGTGACTTTTTGCGCTTCGATCATATTTGGGTTTTATTGGCCGAATCTAGGATAGAGCTATATAGCTGAGGGGAGGGGAGGGGAGGAATTTAGTCTTACTTTAAATTATTCAAAAATAACTTTGATTGCTTCTTAAGTAACTGTTCACCGGCCCTTCTAGGAGGCCTGTCACGTTTTGAGATTTTAGCAGCGCATTCTATACGTTGTTGTAAGGTTTGCCTTCAATGGATTTTTCAAATTAGATGGGCAATACCATTTATTAGCCCATATTAGGGCTTTTTTCAGTCGAGCAGGAAGTGAAAATTAAGCTCATAAAGAGGTCTGGTGAACGGTTACCTTACTTATAGAAAAATAAAATAATATTATCCAGTCGACATCGTTAAATTTTTGCTTACTTGCTTCATTCATGATTACAGGGTAAATGAGCCAAATTTTTCGTTATTTTAATTTTAAGCAAAATAAGTTGATATTTAATTATCTTTACTTGGCGGAATAATATATTTTTATTTATTATA
>JAITQT010000466.1 GCA_031288745.1 Deltaproteobacteria bacterium | reverse complement strand
CCTCTGGCAAGTTCGCCCCTTTCGGCCCGGTTCTTATTTTTGTATCCGCGGCAATTTTTTCTATAATAACTTCTTTGGCCTATAGTTTTGCCATTTGGTTTAATCCGTTAATATATTTGTCTATTTGCTTACCTTTTTTATGGGGCTTGGCGGTCACTGGTCTATCTTCTTGGTCGGTTAAGGTTGGCCACGTGCGTAGTCCTATCTTAGCCTCTTTTTTTGGCTTTCTGGGCAGCATTATAGGTTATTACCTCCACTGGATAATTTGGATCGACATGGCTATAAACCAATCTAAGACTCCATTAGTTATCGGCTCGGGGAAAAGGGCCATAACTTTCGTGCCCACCCACATTGAGTTTCAAGAAATTTTGGATATGTTTGGCGATTTTAGTGGGCTCGTAGCCTTTCTTACACAAGTTAATATTCATGGTATGTGGTCTTTAATTGGTTTCGAGGTCCATGGCTTGTTATATTCGGGAATTTGGCTGGGAGAGTTATTGATTTTTTTCATCACTGTGGCATTGTTTTTTTATAGAAAAGCCCAGAGACCCTATTCCGAAGATAGCGAACGATTTCTTGATAAAATTGTATTAAAGACGCCCCTAACCGTGCCCGAGGATTTGGAAGTGCTTTTGGATAAGTTTCACCAAGGCGATTACAGTTATGTTTTGAGCGCTGAGCCGGCGTCGAGCCCTCAACCCCAATATTTGCAAAACGAGTTATATTATCTTGATGGCGAGGACGACGCCTACCTGACCGTCAAATTGTTTGAATCTACTGGAAAAAAATCCACGTCTACGAGGAAAGTGCTAGATAAAATTTGCATCCCCAGGCTTCAGGCCGAACAACTGCTTAAGAAATTGAAATAACTTAATAGGTACATATTTTTCTAGAATTATCTATATATCGTAAACGTTAAAATGATTAATATTTAATTATTAAAATGAGTTACCGTCTTAATCTTTAGTTTTTCTCCCGAGCCTGTGGTCGAAGACCGTTAATTTTGCTGCGAAAAAAGTAGATTGTCGGTCCTAGGCTATTAAGGTAGTTTAGAAAATCTTTAGAATGGATTTTAGTCTTCTAGTTAAAAAATAAGTAACTGTTCACCAAGTCTTTTTTTCCTCAAGTTGCGGCTGGTAGCGACTTGTAATTAAGTTTTAGCATTCCCTTAAAGATCTTAACATTGATCGAAGCGCAAAAAGTCACCTTATATGAGTCCTTAAATTTGTAACAGAGCCTTATTACTAGTTAATTTTTTTGACTATTTTGATTTTAAGAGGTTTTTGCGCTTCGATCAACTTTGATTAATGTTAAAATTACTAAGCTCCTATAGGGGGCTACAAAGACTGATAATTGTTGCGGTATGTGTCGTCCCTTTCAATAGGTTTGGTACCGCAACGTTCTCACTTGTGAACGGGCCCTTAAACTTTCACATTTGTGAAACGACACCCTAATTAGGAAAGAGGGCCATTAATCCCCCGTCTAAAGACGGGCTCTCCCGCAGGTGTTTTGATGACGCTCGCCTCAAGAAAAATTCTCCGAGACCTCTTAGGCGCGAAATTTTGGCCTGCGACTCTATTGTTTCTAGTTTCATTTCTAGCGCTCCAGCTGATTGGTGTTTCATCTGGGCCATTTTTAGAGTTAGGCTCTTTACGGGCCCAGCTTGTAGGATTAACTGAGCCTTCGACCTCTCTCTCCGACCACCAAAATCCTGCGGTGGGTCCTCCGTCAGGCCCTAACGTGTTGGTTAAGGCCCTAAGCTCTTCCGCCACGTTGCCGCCCAAACCTAAGGCTTTAACCGGCAAACTTTGCAGTGTAAGATTTATGGCTGTGGGAGACATACTTATTCATCAAAGTGTTCGCAACTCCGCGGCCTTGCCCAACGGAAGCTATGATTTTAAGCCGGCCTTTGAGTTGGTAGCCCCTATTTTTCGTCAAGCCGACCTAGTGATTGGCAATCTGGAAAACCCTTTGGCCGGTTCGGCCAAGGGCTATTCCGGCTACCCGATGTTTAACGCCCCAGAGCAGTTGGCCCAGAACTTAAAAGACGTTGGCTTTACTAGCCTAAATCTAACTAACAACCATAGCCTCGATCGGGGTTTAGAAGGGCTTAAGTCGACTATAGCTTACGTCAGGGAGGCTAAGCTAGATTACAGCGGGGCCTATCTTGACGAGGAGGATAAGAAAAATCGGCTGGTGAGTTTTTATAATGGCGTAGGCGTGGCCTTATTGGGATATACTTACGGACTTAACGTTCCCTATAAAGTTGAGCCAGGGCTGGAGTGGCGTCTAGGAGTTATAGATAAAGAGCAAGTGGAGCGCGACGTCGCTGCCGCTAGGGCCACAGGGGCGGATTTTGTGGTGGTTAGCCTTCATTTTGGCAATGAATACGAGCTAAAACCCAACGCTGGGCAAAGGGCTCTGGCTGAGGCTCTTTTTAATTCCCCCAATGGGGCCCCCGATTTGATACTTGGTCACCATCCCCACGTGGTTCAACCTTTCGTGGAGTTTAAGGATAAAAGTCAGGCGGTGATTTTTAGTTTGGGAAATTTTATTAGCTCTCAGCCGTTCCCCTATACTTTTCTGGGCTTAATCTTAGATCTCCGCCTAACCATTCATCCAGATGGGCATAAGAGTATTGAGGAGATAAATTTTATCCCCACCTATTGTCATAAGATTCAGCTCAAAGGGGCCTCGCGCCGCATCTTTAGGGTTACTCCCATGGCCGTGGCGGCCGCTTCCCCCAAGAGCTACAGTTTAGACGATAAAACCGCCAAGACCATGGCCGTTCATTTGGCGCAGCAGCTAACTCACTTAAAATCTCTAGATGCGGAGTCTCTAAAGGCAGCCTCGTCAGCTCCTTCTAGCCCTAAAGTTCCTTCGATTAATCAAGCGGCTGCCGAGGTTTCGAATTAGTGATTGGGTTAGGGCCTAGGGCTATCTTTTTGGGCCTGGGTCATAAAGAGAAATGGTTAGACCTAAATATCGCAAGACTAAGCAAAAAATAAATTTTCCCTTATTTTACCCACAGTTACGGGGCTGGTCTAAATTTTTTTTACAATTTTAATCCCTAAGGTCATGTTGGCCGAATCTCACCTAAGGTAGTTGAGATTCGGTTTTTTTTAGAGTCAGTTGAACTGATTCATTTCAGGCGTGCTATAGTGTCCGTTTACAAATGTGAACGTTTAAGCCGAAGTTCCCTCGCGAAAAGAGTAAACGATTGAAATATATGGACAAATTTTTTTTATGTACCCATACGTCCTTAAATTAATAGCTTATTATTTAAAGTTAATATCAATTTTATG
>JAITQT010000339.1 GCA_031288745.1 Deltaproteobacteria bacterium | reverse complement strand
GTCGGTTTTCAAAAGCCTTGACCAAACAACAGAAAGATATTCTTACTCCTTTCAACGCAGCCGTTGATATATGCACCTCCTTAAATTCTTGTCTACGCTAATTTAAAGGGGAATTTAGGGTTTAACTCAAGTACGAGATTATTTGATTTTCGTAAAGTTTCTTCCATGCGCTACCTGCTAATAGATCGAATAGTTAAATGGGCCCCCGGCTCCCAGGCCGAGGCCCTTAAAAATGTAAGTCTCTCCGAGGACTTCTTTGACGATCATTTCCCCCTCAAACCTATTATGCCTGGGACTTTAATCATCGAAGGAATGGCTCAGCTAGCCGGCCTTTTGCTTGAAGAGACTATGGCCGCCGAAGGTCTTAAGATAAAAGCCCTAATGAGCATGGTGGAAAAGGCTAAGTTTAGGCGTCCGGTCTATCCGGGCTCTCAATTAATCTACCGCTGCTCTATAAGTCAATATAACCGGCAGGGAGGGCGGGCCTCGGTTGAGGCGTTCGTAAAGGAGGCGCAGGCGGCCGATTGCCAGCTCCTCTTTTCATTCCACCAAATAGATAACCCTCTTTTAGAAACCATAAGAAAATCAATTCTGTCAACTTGGCTCGAAGATGCCCAAATCTTGTGAACTTTTCGCGCTTGGAGCTGGTCTAATTACTCCTTTTGGCGATCTTTTGGCAACTATTCGAGCGCTCCTAAAAGGCCAAAGGGTTCAAAGCACCACTTTAAAGCTATTGGAAGGATCCCCTTTGGCCAATCGCCTGGCCGCGGTGAGAACCGATATAAATCTTCCCACCGATCCCTTTTTTAGAAAAATGCGCAAATATATGTCTCGCCAATCTCTTTTGGCCGCCTTGGCTGCTCGAGAGGCTATGAGCACGGTTAATCCCTTTAAGAGGGGTTTTGATCCCAACAGAACCGGGCTTTACGCTGCGGTGGGTTTGGCCGCAGTAGACCAAAAGGCCGCTCTTGAGGTCTTAGAGGCCTCGCTAGGTAAAGAATATAACTTCGACTCTGAACTGTTTTTTAATAAAGCCCTTAGGCTAGTTAATCCCTTGTGGGCCTTTGAGACCTTAGCTAATATGCCGGCCTGTGTGGTTTCGGTGTTAGAGGGGATTAAAGGTGAGAGCGCTATCTATTCTCCTTTTGAAGACGGAGCGGCTCAAGCCTTATGCGAGGCGGCTGAGTGCTTAGAGCGGGGTGAGGTCGATTTGGCGGTGGTAGTGGCCTCCGATAGTCCCGACGAACCATCTAACTTAGCCCAGATCTCCCTTTTAGGTTATTTAGGGGATGATGAAACGGCCTGCGGGGCCGGAGCGGCCTTGATTTTAACTAATAGAAAAGGGCTCGATAAAGCTTTTGCTCCTCGTTTAAGTAATTTTTCTCTTTACCGGGCCCCCATTAGCGAGGGCCCGCGAGACCCCCTCTCTTTAATACTTGGCAGGACCATGGCCGCCGCCCCGCTCGTTTTGGCCGTCTTGGCCACCGAGGCCCCTGAGCTTAAACTAGAAACTAACATGGTTTGCTCTCAAGGCCATACTTTTAGTTTTAGGGTCAATTTAAATTGAGGCGAGTTGTGGTCAGCGGCTTGGGGGTGGTCTCTCCCATGGGGGTGGGTAAAAGCCTTTTTTTTGAGGCCCTAGCCCAGGGGTGGGGAGGATTAAGGCCCATAGAGCGCTTTGAGCTAGGGGAATTTGACGTTCGCTGGGCAGGGGAGGTTCCTTACTCAAACGCTCTAATCGAAGATCTAGCCGAGAGTTATGCGGCCTCAACTATTTTCAGTCCCTGGTCCGCAGTTGATAGTTTAAGCCAAGATCCTAAGGTTGCCTTTTGTTTAAAAGCGGCCGAAGAGGCCTTAAACGACGCGGGCTTTACTAGTTTGGGCCCAGAGAGCCTCCTCCACTTAGGTACAAGCTTAGAGACCTACCGCCTCGGCACGGCCGGCGTGGTTAACTTAAGTGATAAACTTAATATAGAAAAGCTCATAGCCCAAGCCTCCCTAAGGGCCCCGCTTGATATGGCCATGAAGCTAATTGAAGAGCGTTACGGCCGTGCGGAACTGGCCTTAACTAATTGCTCAGCCTGTGCTGCCGCTCTTCAGGCCCTAGGGCAAGCCTATAGGGCGGTGCGCGACGGGCGTTTTGAGATGGCCTTGGCCGGGGCCTTTGATTCTATGATAAATCCACTGGGCCTAGGCGGGTTTTTTCTTTTGGGGGCCCTCGCTGTAGGTTCTCCCGAGCCTCCATGGCCCTTATGCCAGCCCTTTGATCTTTGCCGCCGAGGTTTAGTTATGGGCGAGGGGGCGGCCTTGATGGTTTTAGAACCCTACGATAAAGTTAAGGCCCAAGGGCGGAAGGCCTATGCCGAGATAATAGGCTACGGTGCCTCTTTAGACGCTTACGGCTTAAGCGCCCCTGACCCAGAGGGCTTAGGGGCCTATAGGGCCATGAGGGCGGCCTTGGCGGACGCCTCTATTAAAGCTGAGGATGTGGACCATATAAACGCCCATGCCACGGCCACTAGATTAAACGATCCTGCCGAAGCTAAGGCCATCCGTGCTCTTTTTCCCAATTGGCCTAGGGTCCCTGTTACGGCCATCAAATCCATGATCGGCCACGCTATCGCCGCAGCCGGTGCCTTGGAAGCAGCTAGTTGCCTTTTTACCATCACCGAAGGCTTGATGCCCCCAAACGTTGGCCTTGAGCGCTTTGATAGCGATTGTGAGTTAAATCACGTTATGGGGAAGGCCCAAGCCTTTAACGGCTCGATTGTTTTAACTAATTCCTTTGGCTTCGGAGGGCAAAACGCGGCTATGATTTTTAAGGCTTTACAGTGAACTCTCGCCCCGTAGCCGTAGTGGCTGGTGCAACCGGTACTTTGGGGCAAGAGACGGCTAAGCTCTTAGCCCGCGACGGCTTTTTGCTCTATTGCGGCTACAATTGTTCCCAAACTAAGGCCGAGGAGCTAGCGTTAAAGCTAGACGGGAAGGCCTTTAAGATTTCTGCCGAGGGCGACCCCTTAGAAGCCTTAGAATGGGTCTTTAATCAAGAGGGGCGCTTAGACGCGGTGATTAACTGCGTGGGGCTAAATATTGAGGGGCCTGCTGCGCTCCTCGATTTTGAGGTCTGGCGCAAGGTCTTCGATCTTAACCTCCACTTTGCCTTTCATTTGACCCAAGCTGCGGCTAGGATTATGATCCCCTCTGGGGGAGGAAGGATTATTCACCTTTCTTCGGCGGCCGCTCGCTTGGGCGGTCGGGGGCAGCTAAATTATGCAGCTTCTAAAGCGGCTTTGGAGAGGCTAGTTAAGGGTTTTGCTTTGGAATGCGGGCCCAAGGGTATTTTGATTAACGCTGTGGCTCCTGGTATAATAGTCTCTCCTATGACCGAGAGGATCGTTAGTAAACACCGGCAATCATTATTGGAAAGGATTGCTTCTAGGCGCTTTGGCAGCCCTATGGACGTAGCCGAGGCGGTGGCTTTTTTGGCCGGCCCCGGGGCTTCATATATAAACGGCGCGGTGCTGGCGGTAGACGGGGGGCTTTGGTGAAAAGAGAGGAAGAGGCTGTTATTTCCCAATACGCCCCTTTTTTAGATCTAATGCGTAAGCGTCGCTCGATTAGGAGATTCGAGCCCCGGTCAGTGCCCCCTTCTATGGTCGAAATTCTACTTAAGGCCTTCGATAGCGCTCCTCTGGCCGGAGGCGATAGGGGCCGAAGGTGTTTGATGATATCCGATCGTGAGGTTATAAGGCTATTGGCGGAGAAAGGCCAACAAGCTTATTTAGCTTTTCTTTCGAGCATCGAGAGTCCTTTTCTTAAAGAGGCCATGGACAATTACGGCCAGAATTTTTTTTGGTTTAGTGAGGCCCCGCTAATAGCTGCAGCCGTTGTCAGGTGCCCCCCCAGTTTTTTAGACACTTTCTGCGGCCCTGAGGCCGCTCTTTTTTGGGGCGGCCACTTATCGGCAGCCATGGGTATTGAGAACCTTCTTTTGATGGCACCCGCTTTAGGTTTGGGTGGTTGTTGTTTGGGCGGACCACTTATAGTGCGTACGGCTTTAGCCGAGCTTTTGAATTTCGGCCCTCGGGAGGAACTATCGTTAATAGCGGCTTTGGGCTTTTCAAGCGAAAGTTAAAATTTTTTCTGTAGGCTTTTATTTCGTGTCCGTTCATAAATGTGAACGTTTAAGGGCCCGTTAACAAGAGAGAACGCTGCGGTACCAATCCTATTGAAAGGGACGACACATACCGCAGTAATGTAGCCCCCTATAGGAGCTTAGTAATTTTAACATTAATCAAAGTTAAAATAGATGGTTGGAGCAGAGAGCTAAGTAGAAACGTTAAAAGAACTAATGTTAAGAACTTAAGGGTATGCTAAAACTTA
>JAITQT010000335.1 GCA_031288745.1 Deltaproteobacteria bacterium | reverse complement strand
TGGTAGCGACTTTCGAGTTGTAATTAAGTTTTAGCATACCCTTAAGTTCTTAACATTAGTTCTTTTAACGTTTCTACTTAGCTCTCTGCTCCAACCATATATTTTAACTTTGATTAATGCTAAAATTACTAAGCTCCTATAGGGGGCTACATTGCTGCGGGATGTGTCATCCCTTTCAATAGGCTTGGCACCGCAGCGTTCTCTCTTGTGAACGGGCCCTTAAACGTTCACATTTGTGAACGGACACATAAAAAAGCATGACCCTCTAGGAGGTGTTCGGGTGACCGTAACCGTGGATAGAGATAGTATTCGCGAAAATTTCATGGACGACGAGGAACTGATATTTGAGAGCATTGATATGTTTTTCGATAGCTCTCAAACTAGGCTTAAGGCCTTGCAGGAAGCCGTTAAGGAAAGAGACGACAATAAGATTATGAACGAGGCCCATGCTCTTAAGGGCGTGGTTGGTATTTTTTCTCAAGGAGAAGTCTTCGACGCGGCCAAAAAGATCGAATTCATCGGGCGAAACAAAGATTTGACTGGAGTCGACGAGGCCTTAAAGCAATTTGAGACCTCGTTGGGCGAGTTGATAGCTGACCTTAAAAAGTGGCGCGACGGTGACTGAGTCGATTAAGCCATCTTTTTGACCTTTATTTTAGCCGTCTTTAAGGGTTAGTAAGGTCGATTAGACCTTTTAAGCGGGCCAATCAAGCCTATGTAGGGCCTGTCTCTTGGTCTACTTTAGCCTTTCATGACTTAAACAATGAAAGCTTTTAAAGCAGGTAACCGTTAACCAAGTTTTTTTTTCCCCACGTTAACGTTCACATTTGTGAACGGACACTAAAGTAGTGGAAGGAATCTTAAAAATATTTTTAAGATTTTTTAAGTTTAAAAAAATCGCTATTGTTTTTTGAGCGCCATAAGCAAATTACTTTGTTTCGGCGCTCTATTTTTTATTATTAGGACAAGTAAAGGCTGGTAAAGAGCTGCTTGAAGTCTCCTTGGGCCCCAAAACGAGCCCTTGGGAGCCCTAGACAATTTTTTTCAATTCCTATGAAGCTATTGACTTAAATAAAGGTTGTCTGTAAAATTATAAAATCAAAAAGGCATTTTTTGGCCCTCGGTTGGTGTTGAGTTAGGTATGTAAAAGAGCCTCAATTAAAAAAAATTACTCTAAATAGTATTTTTTCATTTGAAGGATATATTTTATCTATTTATTTAGTTGACCTAGCTCCTCTCCAAATTGAGGTAAAAAAAAAGAATTACTTTTCTTTTTTTGTTTTTATTTTCTTAAACATAATAATAGTATATTTTTATCAACAAAAGACCATATGATTTTTATGTATTTATTTTTTTATTGATTTTATATCTATGTATTTGTCGATAATTATGCTAATAGACTTATATTTAAGTCTAACTGGGTTAAAGCTTTGAAAGATTTAGGCCAAGCCCAGGCTTGGGCTTATAATTTTTTTCTTTTCTTGGCCAATAAACCGTGAGGCCTAAAAAACCTTTATTACTAGAGTTAATCTTCTTGTCGTGACCTAATTTGATAGGAGCTTAGATTTAAATGGAAACAAACGCCGGCCCGTCCTTGGGGGCCAGCTCAATGGTCGACCTCGCCGAATCAAGCGAGGAGCAAAGTCCAGTCATTGAGGCCCGTTTACAAAAAGCCAAGAGTTTAGCTGAAAACGGGCTTAATTTATATCCTAATTCCTTTCGGCCGCAAGACAGGGTGGGAGAGCTAAGAAAAGAGTTGGACGGCCTCACCCACGAGCAGTTGGAAAATCTTACCGAGCCTAGGGTCTTGGCCGGTAGATTGATGGCCAAGCGCGATTACGGTAAGTCGATATTTTTTGACCTTAAAGACGCTACTGAAAAGATTCAAATTTACGCTCGAAAGGATAAGATTAATCCCGAAACCTTTGAGTTTATTCGCCAGCTTGACATTGGCGATTTGGTGGGAGTTCAAGGGCCTCTCTTTAAGACTAAAACCGGGGAATTGACCCTTTTGATCGAACGGCTGGAATTAGTGACCAAGGCCTTGTGGCCATTGCCGGAAAAATACCACGAAATGAGCGTGGAATTAAAATTTCGTCGTCGCTACGTCGATTTGATCATGAACGAGGAAAGCCGACGAATCTTTCGCCTCAGGTCTCAAATCGTTAACTCTGTCAGAAATTTTATGATTAACGAAGGCTTCATGGAGGTCGAAACCCCCATGATGCACGTTATCCCGGGTGGAGCGACGGCCAAGCCCTTCGTTACCTTTCATAACTCTTTAAATAGGCAGCTTTATCTTCGGATCGCTCCAGAACTTTATCTTAAACGTCTACTAGTGGGTGGCTTTGAAAAGGTTTTTGAAATTAATCGTTGCTTTCGAAACGAGGGTTTGAGCGTACAGCACAATCCTGAGTTCACTATGATGGAATTGTACAAATGTTATGCCTCGTTCGAGGATTTGATGGCTCTAACCGAGAGGCTTTTTGGAAAAGTGGCTTTGGAAGTTCTAGGCCGAGATGATGTTTCATATCAAGGTTTAGAGCTTAGCTTTAAGCCTCCTTGGCTACGGGTAAAATTTCATCAGGCCTTAACTCAAATAGGCGGAGCCCCGGAAAGCGTTTTAACTGACCGCGAAAAAGCCCTGGAATTTTTATTATCTGTAGGCGGGGAAAAATCGGCCAGTGATACTTTGGGTAAAATTCAGGCTAAGATTTTTGATATCAAAGTGGAACCTAAGCTCATCAACCCCACCTTTGTCACCCATTACCCGCTTGATATTAGCCCTTTGGCTAGGAAAAACGATTTAGATCCCACTCTAACCGATCGCTTCGAGCTTTTTATTTGCGGCCGCGAGTTGGCCAACGCTTTTTCGGAGTTAAACGACCCGCTTGATCAACGTCGAAGATTTGTAAATCAAGTGGCCGAGCGGGAAGCCGGAGACGAGGAGGGTATGTATTTAGACGAGGATTACGTTCGTGCCTTGATGTACGGCATGCCGCCGGCGGCTGGAGAGGGCGTAGGTATTGATCGCTTAGTTATGCTTTTGTGCGACGTGGCTTCTATTAAAGACGTCATTCTTTTCCCCCATATGCGCCCTGAAAATTAATGTCTTTTGAGTCCGAAATAGCCCTTCGCTATCTGCGGGCTAAAAGGCGAAATTCCCTTTTATCTCTTATCTCGGTTTTGGCTGTGGGCGGAGTAGGTTTGGGAGTAGCGGCCTTAATAGTAGTCCTAGCCGTTTTAGCTGGTTTTGAGTCCAATTTAAAAAATAAGCTTTTAGGGCTTACGGCCCACGTCACTATTTATAAAGGGTCAGGGGCCATAACCGAGTGGCGAGAAGCGCTAAATAAGATAAAAAATGTACCCGGGGTGGTTTCAGCCATGGCCTTTGTGAGCGGTCAGGTCATGATTTCATCGCCTACGGCTTCTAATGGAGTTGCTTTCATGGGCCTTGAGCCCGAGGCGGCCGTAGAAAGCGGTTTTTTTAATAGCTTAAACGCTTCCCCTCATGCGGTCCAAAATTTGACCCAAAGGCCTATGGTTACCCCCTGGCCAGTGCCGGAAGATGATTTTAACTCTCTTACGCTTGAAGGTGAGGTCAATAGTTCTAGCGATAATACAGCTGGTTTTAGTCAGCCCAATGGCTCTAGTGAGTTCAATGGTCCTGATAGTCAAGCGGGGCTGCCAGAAGTTCCAGATAGTCAAGAAGGGCCTGTTAGTAATGATAGCCAAGAACTATCTTTGTCTGAAGTTGAGCCTGCCCATAATCCCGCGGAACCCCAGCGGCCCCTAATTATAGGCCGCGAGTTGGCCCTAATTTTGGGTGTGGAAACTCTTAGTCAGGTCAGAGTAGTCTCTCCTTTCGGGCGAGTGACCCCTTTAGGCAACCGAGCCCCTTTAAGCCGAACTTTTACCGTGGCCGGAACCTTTAGGGTTAATTATTTCGACTACGATAGCAAAGTGGTCTACACCACTATTGAAGAAGCTCAACGATTGTTGGGCATGAACCCAGATGAGGTCTCTTTAATAGAGGTCAACTGCCAAGACATCTATAAGGCCGACGAAGTTAAATGGGAAATTTTAACTGCTTTGGGAGACAACGGTTATTGGGCGCGAGATTGGATGCAGATGAACATGAGCCTCTTTTCGGCCTTAAAACTAGAACAGACGGCTATGTTTGTGATTTTAACACTCATAATATTGGTGGCCGCCTTTAATATCGCCTCCACCTTAATCATGATGGTCACGGAAAAGACTCGAGATATTGCTATCCTTAAGGCCATGGGGGCGAGCGGCTCTTTGGTGAGGAAAATATTCACTATCCAAGGTTTAATGGTCGGCGCAGCCGGCACCTTGGGGGGGTTGGCGGTCGGGGTTACTCTATGCGTTCTATTAAAAAAATACGAGTTTATCTCTTTGCCCCCAGAGATATATCTGATGAATACTTTGCCGGTCGAGATGCGGTTTTATCAGGTCGCTGCCACGGCTGCGGTCTCGATGCTGATTAGCTATCTAGCCACGCTCTACCCTTCAGCCCAGGCGGCTAAGTTAGATCCCGTCGAAGCCTTGCGCTATGAATAATTTGAGCTTTATTTATGGCTTTTAGCCAAAAGGGGACTGTGAAGGGCTCTGAAGCCCTCTTAGAGGCCGTAAAATTAGAAAAGAGCTTTGTCTCTGGAACCGAGACCCTGACGGTCTTAAACGGACTAGATTTAAAGCTTTTTGGCGGCCAGTCAGTGGCCATATTAGGGGCCTCGGGCTCGGGTAAGAGCACCTTGCTTTATCTTTTGGGCGGACTTGATAAGCCCACTTCCGGTTCGGTCTTTTTGAGAGGAAAGCCTATTTCTAAGCTCTCCGATAACGATCGGGCCCTCTGGCGGGCTAAGGAAATCGGTTTTGTTTTTCAGTTTCATCACCTGTTAAGTGAATTTGACGCCTTAGAAAACGTATCCATGCCGGCTAGGATCATGGGGCAAACGCCTAAAAAAGCCCTCGAGAAGGCCGAGCCGCTGCTAGAGCGGGTTGGGCTGGGGGCTAGAAAAAAGCATCGGCCTGGCGCTCTTTCGGGCGGAGAGCAACAAAGGGTGGCCTTAGCTAGGGCCTTAATGCTTGAGCCTAGTATTTTATTGGCCGATGAACCAACGGGCAATTTAGACGCCAAAAACGCGGCCATGGTTAATGAGCTTATTTGTCAATTAGTGGCCGAGCGCGGCTTAAGTGCCGTGGTGGCTACCCACAACGCTTCTTTAGCTAATATGTTGGGGACTAGTTTAGAGCTGACTGGGGGTAAACTTAAGTTAGTTAAGCGAGCTTAGAGTTTTAGGCAGTAGCTTTAAAAATTCTTCTGTAAAATTTTCCCCTTTTACCAAAAATATATTGTATAATGTGGAAGTTTATTTTTTTGGATACAAGATTATGTTATTCTGCCTTAGTCTAGGGCCAAAGCCCGCCTCTGCCCTTAAGGGTCGTCAAGAGGTTCGCCATGGTTAGTTTTAGTTTCTAAAAAGGCCAGCGAATTTGCAAAAAAAAGAACTTTAAATAATATATAACGATTTTTTTCGTTAAAAAGAAAAGCAAAAACCCTGAAAGGGGCTTTGACCTTAGAGGTCTTGACCAGGGAAATTTGCGGAGAGTTATTTATGATTCACAGAACCCTAGTCTTTGTCGTCGTCTCGGTTTTGGCGCTGGTACTCCAAACTTCGGCCGCCCTTGCCCAGACGGGACAGAAAATCGCCATTATGCCCTTTAGGGTGACAGGCGTGACCGGAGTCCAGCTCGAGCAGCTCTCCAACCTATCTAGAGGCCTTTTGGAATTAACCGCCTCTAACCTGAACTCCCAAGGCTTTCTGCCGTTAACCATGGGCGCTCAGACTCTTAACTTAGGTAACGATGCGGTTATGGCTCAGGCTCGGCAGCTGGGGGCGGATTTTTTATTTGTGCCTAGTATGACGAAGGTGGGTAACAATTTTAACCTAACCGGCGAATTAAGACCTCTAAGCGCAGGCTTAGTAGGTTCCAAACCCGTTTCAGTCTCCACCGCTACTCCCGACGCCTTACCTCAAACGGTGGAGCGCTTGGTAACCATGGTGACCGACCACCTCTTTGGCGGCGGGATAAAAGTGGTCAGCGTGGAAATTTCAGGCTCCAGCGTGGTTGAAAATCAGTCTATGCTCAACTCTTTGCGCATTAGACCGGGTGGGACCTATAACGAAGCTAAAGCCGCGTCAGATATCCGGCGTCTCCACTCCACCGGTTACTTTGATTCAGTTAGCTGCGAGGTTAATGATGTATCGGGAGGTAAGGCCGTCCGTTTTATAGTTACTCAGCGCCCCCAAATTAGCGCTATTATCTATAAAGGTAATTCCAAGTTCGACGCTGACGATTTTGCTAAGGTGGTCGGGGTTAAGGTCATGGACGTGGCTTCAGACGATGCCCTAAACTTAGCCGTCTCTAATCTCACTCGTTTTTACGCCGATAAGGGTTACCCCTTGGCTAAGATAACTAGGGAGCTTCAGCCAGCCGAAGCAGGGAAGGCTTCCTTGGTTTTTAATATCATCGAGGGCGGTAAGCTTTTTATCCGCGAAATTAAGTTTGAGGGCAACGAATTTTACTCCAATTGGAGATTAAAGCATAAAATTCAGAGTGGCAAGCGTAATTTCTTCCTTAGTTGGTTGACTGGTTCTGGTAAGCTAGATAGGGAAAAACTAAATAATGACGCGCAAATCATTGAGGCTTTTTATCAGAACAACGGCTTTCTCCAAGCTCGGGTCGGAGAACCGGAAGTCTCTTCTTACGGCGAAGAGCAGGGTTTTGTCGTGACTTTCCCAATCTTTGAGGGACCTCGCTATCAGGTGGGCGAGGTTAACATCGACGGTACGCTATTGGAGGACGATAAGCTCGAAGATTTGTTGGATCTGGTTCAGGTTAGAGACGAAAAGTGGTTTAACCGCGAACTACTCCAAGAAGATTTAAACCGCATTAGGACCTATTACGCCGATAAAGGCTATGCCCATAACCAGATCGATGCTCAATATGGTGAGCCTGGTAGCGATAACCGCGTGCCCGTGACCATCACAGTCGCCCCACGCGATAAGGTCTACTATAACCGTATCATGATTGTAGGTAACGAAAAGACTCGCGATAAAGTTATTCGTAGGCATCTAGAAGTAGCCGAAGGCGATCTGACCACTTCCTCGAAACTTAAAACTAGTCAGAACAATCTAATGCGTTCCTCCTTTTTTGAAGATATTAACATCGTACCAGTGCCGGGTCCTGATATGGATAAGATGGATTTACGCGTTGAGGTTAAAGAAAGACCTACCGGGGCCTTTCAGATCGGCGCTGGTTATAGTAACTATAATAGTATTTTTGGCGTGATTAAGGTTTCTCAGGATAACCTCTTTGGCTACGGTAGGCGTCTAGCGGTGGAGGCTAATGTTGGGGCTGAGAGTAATTACTTTAACTTTTCCTTTACCGACCCTTGGGTCTACGATCTGCCTTTGATGTTTGGTTTAGACATCTTTAAATACTATAACGAGTACGATTATTATCGTAAAGACTCGTTGGGCGGGGCCATCCGGCTAGGTTATCCGGTCTTCGAGCGTTTTTATCTGACCGGCACCTATTCTTGGGAAGATGTTGATGTTTCCGACGTAACTTCTTCTTCTCAATACCTCCAAGCCTATATGGGTAAATCGGTTAATAGTACCTTTACTCTCTCCCTTAGGCGAGATACTAGAAACCACTTCTTCCAACCCACCTCTGGCTCTACCGCCAGATTTAGCTATACCATAGGTTCTGGGCTTTTTGGCGGCGACACTTACTTTAACCGCTTTGAACTTGAGGGTGCTAAGTGGTTTCCTCTACCTATTTTCGACGGGGCGGCTATCATGGGCCATGCCCAGATTGGTTACCAAAAGGAATCTAGGGAGGGGGGGCTTCCAATCTATGAAAAATACATGATCGGCGGTATCAATTCGGTCCGCGGTTACGATTGGTACGATATCTCGCCTAAAGACGAGGCAGGAGAGAGTATCGGTGGGGAAAAGATGCTGGTTATGAACCTTGAGTTGACCTTTCCACTTCTTAACGAACAAGGGCTCTATGCGGTCATTTTCTACGATATGGGTAATGTTTGGTCCGCTAGCCAGAGCTATAGCTTATCAGACGTTAAGCGCAGCTACGGCGGAGGCTTAAGGTACTTATCGCCCATGGGTCCGCTAAGGATAGAATATGGTAAGGCCCTTAATCCCGATCCCGGAGAGCCCTCGGGCCGCTGGGAGTTTACTATGGGGGCCATGTTCTAGCTTAAGACCTATCTTTATAGTTTTTTCTGGCGGCCGGGCGCGTAGAGCCCGGCCGACCTCTTTGAGGTTGGTTTAGTTTTAATTTTTTTGTATCCGTTCACCAATGAGAGCGTTTAAGGATCAGTTCACAAAAGAGAATGTTGCGGGGCCAAGCCTATTGAAAGGGACGACACATACCGCAACAATGTAGCCCCTATAGGAGCTTAGTAATTTAACATTAATCCAAGTTAAAATATATGGTTGGAGCAGAGAGTTAAGTAGAAACCTCAAAAGAACTAATGTTAAAATCTTAAGGGTAGGCTAAAACTTAATTACAACTCGAAAGTTGCTACCAGCCGCAACGTGTGGAAAAAAGATTTGGTGAACGGTTACATTTTTTTTTAACTTAAGTTGCCCTGATCCGCATTTGAACTGATCCGCTCTCTTTTTTTTGTCCGATCCCAACGGAGTTTTAAATCATGTTCGGCTTTAAAAGGCTCATTTTAATCATCCTAGCCCTTCTTTTAACGGTTGGCGTGGCCAGGGCACAGCAACAGCAGGGCCCTGAAGCGCCGGGAGACGAATTTGCTAATCCTAGCGTTCTAATTCCTGTAAATCTAAGCGGAACTTTTAATCGCTTTAATATAGCCATCCCCGCCTTTCAGTCGCTAAAATCTGGCGGCAAGGTCGATCAAAACGCTCAAACGCTTCCAGCACGTTTGGGCAAGAATCTAGATATGACTGGGTTCTTTCAAATTTTAGACCCTCGCGCTTCTTTAGAAGCCGACCCAATGGGCGGGTTAATTGAGTCTTCTCCTTTCAACTATGCCCCTTGGGCCCAGATTGGGGCTAGCTTTGTGGTTAAGGGAGGGCTAACTATTTCCGGCTCTAAACTTACTATGGAGCTAAGGTTATTTGACGTCTCCGTTGGGGAACAAAGATTAGCTAAGCGATATAACGGTCCGCTCAAGGAAGCCAAGCGCATGATCGCCCGCTTTACTAACGACATACTTTTGGCCGTTACTGGAGAAGCCGGGGTCTTTGGCTCTAAAATTATCTTCGTAATGGGGGAAAAGGTCAATAAATCCATCTCAATGACCGAGCTTGGTCTTGATGAGGCTGAGGGGATTTTTTCTAGCAAAAAAGGTCCGGCCACTCAACCTACTTTAGGTCCAGGCAATAAAGCCGCTTGGGCTTATCGTAACGGTCGCAAATGGGAGCTTATGAGCGGAGGCTCGGTAGTCCACAGCGGCGAAACTGTATTTTCCCCGGCCTTTATGCCCAACGGCTCTTTGGTGGCCGGGCTTTCGGGACGGGTATCGACTCATTTATACGTTTTTTCTGGCCGAAGCGCTAAGCAATTGACTAACGGAGCTAGTATTGAACTTTCACCTACTTTTTCCCCAGATGGTAGCCGTATGGCTTACGTCTCAAATCAAGGAGGCGCGCCTGGGGTTTACGTGACCTCCTCTTCTGGCGGCGTGGGCGCTAGGATCTCTCCGGGCGGCACTTCTACCGACCCTTCTTGGTCGCCCAAGGGCGATAAGATAGTCTTCGTTCATCGGCAGCGCGATATTTGTGTGGTCAATCCCGACGGCTCGGGCTTGGTGCAGCTAACCGGAGGGCAAGGCCGCAACCTTGACCCTAGTTTTTCTCCTGACGGTAGGATGATCGTTTTTTCTAGCGACCGCGGCGGCCGTACGCAACTCTACATCATGAGCGCCAACGGAGATAGGCAGCAGCCTCTCATCCCCGAGGTCTCAGGGAGCCAAAGTCAACCCTCTTGGTCTCCAGATAAGCCAGAACAGTAAAAAAAATAAGGGAATACCCCTATTTTTTGAGGGCAGAGCTAAGCTCTTTTTAGTAGGCTAGTTTGTCCTGCCCTTTTATTGGTACTATCGAGGCCCCTTTGTGGGGCTTTAATAGTTCGTTTTAGACTACTTACCTCCGATATCATATCTAACTAGACATATGCTGACATCTTAGCGCCCTAAGGTTAGAGACTATCTAAAGCTATTTTTATTGGACCTTCCTATTTCTTCACGATTTTTTTACCTCCTCTCTTCAAGCTCATCTCTGAGAACGCTCTTTTGGCTAGCTTTTTTTTAGTTATATCCTAGCAGCAAGAGACGTTGTAAACCATCAATTAGAAAGATGTGGGCTGGAGAGCCGCTAGCACGGTTCGGAGAGAGGGGCTAGAAATGTTTCCCTCTCCCTCTTTAGATTTGTGTCCGTTCACAAATGTGAACGTTTAAGGGCCCGTTCACAAGAGAGAACGCTGCGGTGCCAAGCCTATTGAAAGGGACGACCCATACCGCAGCAATGTAGCCACCTATAGGAGCTTAGTAATTTTAACATTAATCAAAGTTAAAATAGATGGTTGGAGCAGAGAGCTAAGTAGAAACGTTAAAAGAACTAATGTTAAGAACTTAAGGGTATGCTAAAACTTA
>JAITQT010000255.1 GCA_031288745.1 Deltaproteobacteria bacterium | reverse complement strand
GCGGCTGGTAGCGACTTTCGAGTGGTAATTAAGTTTTAGCATACCCTTAAGTTCTTAACATTAGTTCTTTTAACGTTTCTACTTAGCTCTCTGCTCCAACCATATATTTTAACTTTGATTAATGTTAAAATTACTAAGCTTCTATAGGGGGCTACATTGCTGCGGTATGAGTCGTCCCTTTCAATAGGCTTGGACCCGCAGCGTTCACATTTGTGAACGGACACAAACCACCAATACAGGGAAAATAATCCCTAAGCCTAAATAAGTATAAGATAGCCTATAAGGTCGCTCTTAGCCTTGACCTACCACCCGGGTTCCTCCAACAAACCCGGCGCAGATTAAGACATGTTTTTAATCCTGAGATCCTTAAACTACAACGATACCGTGGTTTTTGCTGATCGTAGTCTAGGCCTTGTTCAAATAACCTTATACGAGCATCGGCGATTCTTTCATATTACCGAACTAGTTTAAGTCGCTGAGTCTTCTTTTGCCAAGAGCCTGAAAGAAATTTCCAGCCGGCTTGTTGGCCTCAACAAATACCCTGTAAGGTAAGAAACTATGGGGTGGCTCTCTTTGATCATCAAGTTATATAGCGGGAAGCTGAGGCAGAGCGCCGTTTTTAATTTTACGCGAGTAGGTCGAAAATCCAAGTACACCGAGATGAAAACAAGATTCAAACCTAAATGCGCCTTATATTCCGCCATGAAGGACGGAGTTTTATGGCGCTTTTGATAAAAAAAAGCGCGTAGGTTTACTCAATTTAAGCCAGGCCATGGTCTAAACAATATTGGCGTGAGAGTAAATTACTCTAAGCTTACCAACAAGTAAAACTGCTTCCATTAACTTTAGAGAGCTTGAGCTTTAGTCGTCCTCTAAATTACGCCGATAAGCGAGGAAGGCTTAAAAAAACAACTCAAGTTTTACTAAAAGTTGCCGCATCTCTTTAGTCAATAGTAAGACCTTTTTATGAACTTGTCCACCACTATTTTTTAAGTTTAAACTTAAATTTTTTTATATAAATAAATAGTTTATGATAAGTAGTTTGGCTCTTTAGAAAAGCTCTCTCTTTAAAACTGGTTAAGCGACCCTCGTCACTGGCTCTCAAGTGGGAGCTAAGATAAAAAAATTTTCGTTTCGGGTTGGCCATTAACCACAGGAGGCTAGAAAAGATGACATTGCGCCTACAACTTGGTGGGCCCAAGCATTAAGTCTCATAGTTGAAGCCTATACTAACAAACGAAATGGATTTTCCAAACGAACGACAAAGTTAAGTTATTGAATGATTTGAACTCAATTAAGAGGGACAACATTTGCCCGCAAGGAGGTTCAAAAAAAGCCTCGTAAAATGGAAACTATTTTCGTTCGTGAGTATAAATTTAATTTAATTAATAGAAAAATCAAAACTAAAAAAAAGCCTGTTTAAAGAGTCAAAAATATTATGTCAGAGAAAAAAAATTCGCCTTAGATTTTAAGTCGTCTAAACTTTTAAAAAGAGGAAGGGAGCTTCCTTCCCTATCCCGCTGAATCTTGCGGGCGATTGTCCCGCACACGGATCTCCGGCTGGTGTTTCTAACCTGAGACTGACTCGCGCCAGCTGAGTTGATTACAACCCGTAGATATCAACAAGCTTCGGGTATTTTTCCTATCCCTTTTCCCCAGTATTTCCATTGAGAACAACTTCGTCTGTAAGTTATTCGGGCAAATGACTACCTGGGTTAAAACCAGACCTCACAGTTTCAATTAACGCCGATACGAAAGTGTTGTCGAGCACGATTGGCAATATATTTGCTCTACTCCATTATTAGGCCGAAACAAGTCTTAACTTGTAGGCAAATCAGAGTTCTCGTGTTCACCTAGCCTCACTACGAGGCAGTTACGTTCAGGTACTGGTGCCGACTAACTCCTGACTTAAATTTTTTACTGCTCAGATAAGACCCCTTCACTGGCGTACAAATATGATTGAAGCGCAAAACGGTTTAAAAACATAATAATCTAAAATATTAACTAGTAATAATAGTATGTTACAATTTTAGGAACTGATAACGGGGACTTTTTAGGCTTTGATCAAATATAAAAAGTCTTTTTGGCCCTGTTTATGTTTAAAACGGTCGATTTTTTCGAGATATAGACGTTTTATTTTGTCATAAAAAAAAGGAAAACCGATCCAATAAAGCCTATTCCCAACAAAAAGACGGGAAATATTGTCCAGCTGGATATTACCAGTAAAAAGAGACCATTCTAGTTCAGTTTTACCACGAAAAAGCAGACCACCCGTGGGCAAAAAAAATAAAAATTACCTAATTGGACCAAAATCTCGCTCTGGGCCTAAAAGATTTACTTTTGAAAAAAACATAACTTAAAATATCGTTTAGACAGTGGACAAGTTTTCCGTCATTACTTGGCCTCATTTAATCGTCTATGTTTGGACAAATTTTTCCAGCCCAAACATTGGATTAGGCTCGCCAAATGTAAGGAAGGGTAACCATTTACAAGGCCTCCCTCAGAACTCTTGAAAAAAATAATAAAGCCAACCTACACCACAGCGCATAGGAAGTATGGCTAAAATTTTTAAACGCAGCAGGCCACCAGGAAAGGTTTATTAGCGATTACAAGGAATGTTAGTTTAATTAAAAAAAATAAATTAAATTTTAATTAATAAATAACTTAAATAAATATTTTAAATTAAAAAATCAACTATTTAGTAGCTTTCAAATTTTATATTTTTTGAATATTTATGGCCAGGGCAAGAGACCAAAAACCGTTAAAAATACTCAAAAGCGGTCCATGACCGTCAAAGGCAACTTTATATTGTCCGAAGGCCTTAAAGTCAAATTAATTTTATTGAATTTTCTTGACAAAAAATGGCGCTAATGATATAAATCATAAAAGAAAAGAGGTTGCGTCGTCCCCTCTCCCTCCCGTTTACTTTAGCTTAAATTAGACTCCTTTTAATCTAAATTTGTTTTTTTAAGGTAATTGTTCGCCAGAGCTTTTAAAGAATTATTTTTCTTTTTCCCTATCCTTTGTCGCCGCCATTTAACCTAGGTGCCGATTATTATTCTGCGAGGTTTTTGTGAATAAATCGGAATTGATTGAAGAGCTTTCAACCTATACCAATTTGAACTTAAAAGACGCTGAAATTATCGTCGATTTGTTTTTCAACTCCATCATCGACGGCCTTAAGCAAGACGAGAGAGCCGAGTTAAGAGGTTTCGGATCTTTCTCCGTCAAACACTACCCAGCTTATATCGGACGCAATCCTAAGAGCGGCAAGGCTATAGAGGTCAAGCCAAAAAGGATGCCGGTCTTTAAACCTGGCAAAGACCTCAAGATTATCGTTAACCCCGATCTTAAAGAATCGGAGCTGGATTTTAATGATGAGTAACCGTTCATCAAGTTTTTTTTCCCACGTTGCGGCTGGTAGCGACTTTC
>JAITQT010000233.1 GCA_031288745.1 Deltaproteobacteria bacterium | reverse complement strand
ATCCCGCAGCAATGTAGCCCCCTATAGGAGCTTAGTAATTTTAACATTAATCAAAGTTAAAATATATGGTTGGAGCAGAGAGCTAAGTAGAAACGTTAAAAGAACTAATGTTAAGAACTCAAGAGTATGCTAAAACTTAATTACAACTTGAAAGTCGCTACCAGCCGCAACGTGGGTAAAAAAAGACTTGGTGAACGGTTACTAGGCTTATAACATAATTTGGTTTAAAAACCAAGATTTTTTTTCTCTATCTTTATGACCTCAAGCTCGCCTAAATTTAAAAGATAAAATTTAGCCTAACCATTAGCTAGTATCAAACAATAGCTTATTAGCCTAGCTTAAAAGTTAGGCGACCGATTGCTTAGAGAGATCGATAACTTTCAAAAGTTCTTCCTCTAATTTATCAAGCTCCCCCTCATCTGAGTTCTCATTAACCAAGGCCTTTCGATAGGTTAAAGTCATAGCCTCTAGTTGGTCGCGCTTAGGCCCGGGTTCGAGCTTTTCTATTAATTGCTGAGCCCGCCTAACTACTAAATTAACCCTCAAATCAATCCCCTGGTCTTCAGTCTTAGTATCTAACTCAGCGTCCTCGCTCTCGTCGTCATCATCATCACCATTATTTTGACCTTGAGTAGATAGGTTATATTGAACAAAATCGTCGGGCGAGCGGCTATCGACTCTCAACTCGACTCTTCGACTAAAGCCCCTCTGCTCGGCCACCACGTGGACCACTCCGTTAAGATCGTAAGAAAACTCTATCTCAATGGGCGATCCCTCCGGGGCAGGAGCCAAAGCTAAGATTTTTTTACCAATAAGGGTGTTTTCCTTGGGTATCTCGCTCTCACCCTGAAAAACTGTTACCATGGCCTCCTTCTGTCTGTCATTTATGCTGTAAAAGACCCTAGAGCGAACGGCTGGGATAGGAGTGTTTCTTGGGATAATGGGCACGCAAAGCAAAGTAAAACCTTTTGATTTTTCCATACTTAAAGATTCGGTGCTTAAGGTATGGGCCGTTACATCCACTAGGATCTGCTCAGCGCTCTCGCCCGTTATCAGGCCTCCTTGTATAGCCGCACCGTAGGAGACGCTAAGGTCGGGATCCACTGCTGGCAGTTGGGCGTAGCCAAAATAGTCGGATAGATTTTTAGTAATGATTGGCATCCGGGTCATGCCACCAACCATGATAACCCTATCAATGTTGGAGGTTATCAAAGAGGCTTCGTTAAGGGCCTTACTTACGTACTCCATGGTTAATCGAAGTAAAGGCTCGGCCATGATTTCCAGCTCGGTCCGGGTTACCTCCATAGAAACGCTTACGGTTTTACCTTTTTCAGGCGTTGGGATTAGCGCTTCTTCAACCATAACTGAACCCTTAACGCTAAGCTCTATTTTAGCCTTCTCCGCTGCGGCTCTTAAGCGGGCCATGGCCGGTGGATAACCGCTTAAGTCCACTTTATGCGTTATGAGAATACGATCTTTAAGACGCTCGGATAAGAGCTTATCAAAATCGTCGCCGCCAAGTTCGGTGTCACCGGTGCTGGCAATAACCTCGACAATTTCGCCTAGTTTTAAAATAGAAACATCAAACGTGCCCCCGCCTAGATCGTAAACCAGAGCATATTTCCAGTTCTTAGATGACGGCCTTTGAGGGCCTTCAACCTTAACAAGATCATAAAACAAGGCCGCTGCCGTGGGCTCGTTAACGATGCGCTCCACCTTAAGGCCGGCTAGTTCCCCAGCTTCTATAGTGGCCCTCCTTTGGGCGTCGCTAAAGTAAGCCGGCACAGTTATAACCGCTCGCTGAACTTCAATTTTTTCCAAACGGCTAGCTTCCTCTTTCAAATAGCCAAGGATCATAGAAGAGATTTCTTCGGGCCTGAGAGATTTTTGGCCCAACTCAATTGTCTTATCCGTACCCATAAGACGTTTAACCGAGCGCACCGATTCTTCAGGAAAGGCTACGGCCCGGTTGAGAGCCTTGCGGCCAATTAAAAACTCTTGCCCGTTTAAGCTAACCACCGAAGGGACTATACCTGTCCCTTCGATGGGAATAACCCTGGCGGCGTTGTTTTCCAAGACGGAAATACAGCTATTGGTGGTCCCTAAATCAATGCCAAAAATCTTTTCGCTCATAAATTTACTTCCAATTAAGCGACAGGCTTAAGCCATATCGGTGCTCTCTATTAAAGTGTCCGTTCACCAATGTGAACGTTTAAAGGCCCGTTCACAATTTGAACTAATTAAAAATCATGTTAAAAGCTTAATAGCTCATTTGCTCACTAACCCTATTATCTTGCTCCATAAGTACTCATCATCTTCACCATTGCTCCCCCCTCCCATAATCTAGTTTAGCTATCGAGGCCTCTTCCTTAACTTAGGTGATTTTTCAATACTTTAAGGGCCTTAACACCCTACCAGCTCACAACACCACTAAGGCTTCCACCCTATATCTCGTCTTACCTTCCGAACATTTTATTCTCATTCACCCGATAACGACCATCTTCGCCAGCCAGTTCTTCGGACTAAATGGCTACTTAGGTTGCCACCATAAGTCGCAGTTTCAGTTAACGCCGACTCGACAGTGTTCCCGCACGTGATTGGCAATATATATGGCTGCTCCCCTAGCTACAAACTCTAAGCTAAAAATTTCCTCAAATAGCTATGTGAAACCGTGTCAAAATAATTGGAAAGTACTGCGCTCACTAATTCCGTTTGGCTGTCATTATGTAGGTGCTTTAAAATTTTCCCGACCGGGCAGAGATTACACTCAATACCTCTGGTCAACTTGGCCCACCAAAGCCAGACGACGAAATAAACACCTCTTCCAGGAGACTTGAAGGCCATCCGTTCCAGCTCAATAGCAATTTCCTTCCCCTAAGGTAGTTAGGCATTATAGACAGATTTTTGGCTAACTACAAGTAAGATTTTTTCTTAAATTAATTAGGGAAATAAGGGCATAATAATATTAATTTTTAAAGTTAATCGCGACTGAGAAAAACTAGCACCTCTTCGGCCATGAGGTTGTCGCGCTCAGATATTGGGCTAATGGAGCCGTCGTTAAGACCGTAGGCCTCGGCTACGCGCACATGGTTGAATCTACACCAATCCATAAAATCTAAAAAAGTGAGTAAATGAATGTTAGGGGTATCGTACCAGTAATAGGGCAGGCTAGAGCTAACCGGCATTCGGCCGCGAGTAGATAAATAAAACCTAATGCGCCAATGACCAAAATTAGGAAAAGAGACCACTCCGCGTCGGCCAACCCTTAACATTTCATCTAAAACGGCAATGGGCTCTTTTAGGGTCTGAATGGTGCTCTCCAAAATGACAAAATCAAAACTTTGATCCCTAAAATCACCCAAAACTTCACTAACGTCGATATTAAGGACCGGCACTCCCAGCTCCATGGCCCCCATAGCCGCTTCCGGGTCAACCTCCACGCCCTGACCGCGCACGTCTAGTTCTTTAATAAGATTAGAAAGCAACTGACCGCGGCCACAGCCTAAGTCGAGGACATAAGAGCCTTTGGGGATATGGTTAAAAATAATCTTATCCTGCCAGCGATAAGCATCCTCCCTCTGGGCTGGGCTAGTTTGGACTAGGGTTAAAAGCTCGATTAAGCCCGGGTCAAGCTCGGCTCCGCCAGGAAGGTTAAAGGCGTAACCTGACTTAAGGTAATTTGTTTTCTCTTTACTCAAGGTGCTTTACCTTAAAAAATAACTATTGAACTTACTTTTAAAGAGCATTAGTAGCCAAAAAGCCATGTATAAGGCGACGCACCTGTTCTGTTTCCACTAAAAAGGCATCGTGACCGTAACGCGAGGGGATATTAACGTAGCTTACTGGCCGGCGGGCTAAGCACATAGCCGAGACTAGCTCGCGGCAAAGATCTGGGGGAAAGAGCCAATCGGAACTAAAAGAGACCATTAAAGTCCTAGCTTGGATTATGGCCGCCGTTTCGGCCAATATGCCGCCGCCCCACTTAGCTGCAGCGTCGTAATAATCCATGGCCCTAGTAAGATATAAGTAACTATTAGCATCATAGCGCTTTACAAAACTATCGGCCTGGTGATTTAGGTAGCTTTCCATCTCAAATTCAACCCCAGTGAGGGTAAAATCTGGACTATCTTTACCTCTAAGCCTTCGCCCAAACTTATGCCCCATGCTCTCTTCGCTCAAATAAGTTATCTGGGCCATCATCCGGGCCGCAGCTAAGCCCGATAAAGGTCTGGGACCATCGTAGTAATCGCCGTTATTAAAATTTGAATCGGTTAAGATAGCTCGACGCCCCACAGCGTTAAAGGCTAGCCCTTGGGTGGTGACGCGGTGCCCGGCCGATAATATTATGAGCCCCTTAAACCTTTCAGGGTAGGCTAAAGCTAGCTCCAAGGCCACTTGCCCCCCCATGGAGCCCCCTAGGACACATTGGACGTAATCAAGACCCAAGTAATCTAAGAGGGCGGCTTGATGACGGGCCCAGTCACCCACAGTAACCACTGGAAAGGAAAGGCCCCAGGCTTTATTGGTCTTAGGATTAACTGAAGATGGGCCCACCGTACCATAGCAGCTACCTAAAACGTTGCCGCAGACTACAAAAAATCGGTCAGTATCAATGGCTTTAGAAGGCCCTACCATCTGATCCCACCAACCGGGCTTAAATTTTCTATACTCCCTCAAATCTCCTTCTGGGGCCGAGTCCCAGCCGGCCACATGGGCGTCCCCGGTGAGGGCGTGAAGGATTAAGACGGCGTTATTGCGCTTGGAATTTAAAAGTCCATAGGTTTCGTATTCGGTGATGACCGAAGAAAGAGAGCCTCCAGCTTCTAAGTTTAAAGGATTGTCGTTAAACAACTCGACCCTTTGATGGGCCACCCAGCCAACTGAACTAGGGTGATCTGGCCGATGGATATCTTTACTCGGTTCTCCGTCAACACTCATAAATAGTCACCAAAAATAAAACAATAGCCTAACGTATAATCTTATCCTTATCTTATATCTTCTCTCTCGCTCTTTATAGCTATAAAAAAAATCCTAGCTCTCCTCGCCATCAGTCAAGGGCCTTTTTAAAGAAAGCTTATTAAACCCAGGGCCCTCTCGATAATAGCCGCCTGGGCCCAAAAAGCCGTTAACTAGTCTAATGCGAACCACTTCGTTAGGGTAGACGTCGGCTACGTTTAGACAGGCGTAATCTTGCTCCATGGTCCACAAATCGCAATTAGAAAGCTTTAAAAAATATCCAAGTAGCGCTCGGTTTACGCCGCTATGGCTTACTAAGACTACCTTAGAGCCAAAAGGCCGCTCGGTTAAGAGTTGCTTAAAAGCCTGTTCTACCCTCGCCCTAAATAATTGAACCGTTTCACCTTGAGGAAACTCTAAGCGCTGGCTTTTTTGATCTAGTATCTGAGCGGCTAGCTCGGGGTAAGCTTGTTTAATACTATTAAAAACTAAGCCCTCGCAGAGACCAAAATTCATCTCTCTAAATTCTTTTCTAACTTCATGGGGCGCGCCCAATAATTTAGCTAGACGGCGGCCCCCGTAGGCTGCCCGCTCCAAATCGCTAGAATAAACCGCATCTACCTCTAAGCCCTCCAAGGCCTCAGCCGCTTCGTCTAGCTGACGACGACCCTCCTCGGTCAAGGCCACGTCGGTCCAACCGTTAAAATTATAGGTTTTGTGGGTTAAAGTTTGCCCATGCCTTAAAAAATAAAGACGGGTAAAAGGCTCGCT
>JAITQT010000223.1 GCA_031288745.1 Deltaproteobacteria bacterium | reverse complement strand
AAAAAAATGTAAATTTATGTTAAAATGTATTATGGTAGAAAATCTGCCAATTGTCTCATTATGATAAAGGTAACCGTTCACCAAGTCTTTTTTTCCCCACGTTGCGGCTGGTAGCGACTTTCGAGTTGTAATTAAGTTTTAGCATACCCTTAAGATCTTAACATTAAATTCTTTTAAGGTTTCTACTTAGTTCTCTGCTCCAACCATATATTTTAACTTTGATTAATGTTAAAATTACTAAGCTCCTATAGGGGGCTACATTGCTGCGGGATGTGTCGTCCCTTTCAATAGGCTTGGCACTGTAGCGTTCTCTCATGTGAACTGGCCCTTAAACGTTCACATTTGTGAACGGACACTGATAAAGGTAGCGGATTTCAAGATTAGGCGCGAGGCGTCGCTTTGACGGATAGAAAATCTTAGTCGCCCTAGCCCCTAAGGCTTACCCAAATAAAGCTAGTGAGGCTACTTGCGTTATGGCCAAGTAAATAGCTGACGCGATCTTGGTGGCTTCTTTACGGCTTAGCCAAAAAAGTTTGGCTAAGTGATATAGGAGCAGCCAAAATTTGGAGAGCAGAGGGTAGGCTTGAAAAAAAGGCTTTCACCGAAAATATTGTCTTTATATTTAAACGCCGCGAGACGCTTTGGCCGTCGGACGGCGTATTATTTTTTTGACTGGTATATAAAAGAAGGCCTTAGACAATAAAATCAAGTTGATGTTTTATAAAGTAGTTAGTTTTTGGTTGAGATTATAGGTGTCCCGAACATGTTTTTTAGAAATATTTCAAATTTACTATCTTCTGATTTGGCTATAGACTTAGGCACGGCCAACACCCTAGTCTATGTCCGCGGCAAAGGGGTCATCCTCTCCGAGCCGTCGGTGGTGGCCGTGAGCCGTAAGGACGCTAGGAGTAACGGTAAGATCTTAGCCGTAGGGTTTGAGGCTAAAAAGATGCTCGGGGTTACCCCTTCGGGTATCGAGGCCATTAGGCCTATGAAAGATGGGGTTATCGCTGATTTTGAGATAACTCAGTCGATGTTAAGGCATTTTATTCGTAAGACCCATTATCGGCGCATTATTAAGCCGCGCATGATCGTAGCTGTGCCTTCGGGTATTACTCAAGTGGAGAAAAAGGCTGTTAGAGAAGCGGCCGAACAAGCGGGGGCTAGCGAGGTTCATTTAATAGAAGAGCCGATGGCCGCAGCCATTGGGGCAGGGCTGCCGATAACGGAACCGGCGGCCAACATGATAGTTGATATAGGCGGCGGGACCACGGAAGTAGCCATTATTTCTTTAGCTGGTATCGTCTTTTCTAAATCCGTTAGGATTGGTGGAGATAAGATGAATGAAGCTATTGCCCATTATATTAGGCGTAAATATAATCTTCATATTGGCGAACGCACTGCTGAGCAAATAAAGCACGAGATAGGTTCGGCCTATCCGGCCGATAGTGTTGATTCTATAGAGGTTAGGGGCCGCCATTCGGTAAGTTCTTTACCTATGTCAGTAGCTATTGATTCTGAAGAGATCCGTAAAGCTATTACCGAACAATTAGAGACTATAGTTAACACTATAAAATCGGCCTTAGAGCAGATTCCACCTGAACTGGCCGCCGATATTGTGACCCGGGGCATTGTTTTAACCGGGGGCGGGGCTTTACTAAAGAGGCTCGACGTCTTACTAAGAGAAGAGACGCATCTACCTATTATTATAGCCGACGAACCCCTTAAAACAGTGGCTTATGGGAGCGGACGGGCCTTAGAAAGCCTTGATACCCTTAGGGATATCACCATTCAGTGAAAATCGAAAGGCGTCGTTTAGTTACTTTAACCCCCATATTCTTTTTAGGGATTTCTTTGGCCCTTATTTCTCTCTCGGTTAGTAGCCGGGGCGTAACTACTATTGACGCGGCGGCTTTAGAGACCGTAGGACCAGTTAGCTCTAGCCTAAATCGATTGGCCAAAGCTGTGGAAAACCTTTGGCTTTCTTATTTTTCTTTAGCTGGCTTAAAAAAAGAAAACGAAGGGCTAAGAGAAACCCTAGAGCGCCAAAATGCTTTTATAGTCCAACTTGGCGAAGCCCGTCTAGCCAATGAAAGGCTAACGGCCTTATTAGACTTAAAAGAGGAGAGTCAGGAGCGCTATATAGCCGCCAAGGTGGTGGCCTGGGATCCGGGGCCGTGGGCTTATTCTTTAGTTATCAATAAAGGCTCCAACCACGGAGTGAAAACCGATGCGGCTGTTATCTCTCTTAGAGGGGCCGTGGGTCGGGTGACTGAAATTTCGCCTAACTTTTCTAAAGTTCTGCTTATATCCGATATTGATAGCGGAGTAGACGCCTTTGTGCAGCGCAATAGGGTTAACGGTCTAATTTCCGGGGGCGGCGCTGCCCCCTTAACTCTTGATTACGTACGTAAAAATGACGACGTTAGGCCAGGTGACCAGGTGGTGACCTCAGGGCTTGACGGCGTCTTTCCCTCGGGCCTCCCCATAGGGCTAGTCACTTTGGTTGATAAGATGAGTTTAGGGCTCTTTTTAACCGCTGAGGTTAGCCCCGCCGTTGATTTTAGTTCTTTAGAAGAGGTTTTAGTCCTGAGCGGGCCTAGGCCTCCGTTTGATTGGCTAGCCTTTGGTGGGGATTTAAAATATATTATAGAAAAAAAGAATCTTGGCCGGCGTTAAGGCCTTTAGCCTTCCTAATCCTTCCCAGAGGCTTAATTAGTTAATAGATTGGACCGTAATCAATATGCCCTTTGAACAACAAGTACAATCGGCGACGTTACGGCTGGCCCAAGCGGGCTTAATCTTATTATTGGGTTTGGTGCTAGCCTCCTTTACCTCTTTACCCACCTTCGTTAGATTAGTGCCTTGGGGCAGGCCGCAGTGGGTAGCTCTTTTAGGCCTTTATCTAGCCTTACGCAGCGAAGTTTGGCTGGGCTCGGCGGGCTGCCTAATCTTAGGCGTCTTTAAAGATGCCTTAACTCTTAATCCCAATGGGTTAGAATCCTTGGGCTTGATTTTAAGTCTCCAAGTGGTCGTTTTTTTAACAAAGTTTATGAAATTTTCTAGCGCCCCATCCCTGTTCTTACTAATATTAGCCATAATTTCAGTAAAAAAAATAATCTTTTTTCCCCTCTTTATGACCATCACTACAGGTCGAATGGACTTTGATTTATCATTGGCCGCGCTGTTAACTTGGCTGGTCGAGTCGGCGACTACGGCCTTTATAGGGCCTTTTTTGTTTAGCTTGCTCGATAACTTCTTTTTTCGGCGTGAGGTTGAGCGCTCGTGAACGAGGATTTTTACGCTTCTAAAGAACAGGGCCAAGAATATTATCCTTGGGAATTATTGTTTCTTAAAAGCCTAGTCGTTTGTGTCTTTGTGGTGTTGCTTTTGCGCCTCTGGTTTCTTCAAATAGCCAAGGGCGACGAATATTTAGAAAAAAGTCGCTCCAACCATATTAGCCAATTTGAGTTACCTTCAGTTAGAGGCTTGATTTTAGATAGGGAAAATCGCTCTTTAGTGGAAAACGAGGTGGTTTTTGAGCTAACGGTCACGCCAAAGGAAGTAAAAAACCAAGATGATTTATTGGAGAGAGTGGCTAATCTGACCAATAAGTCTAAAGAAAGCTTAGCTGAAAAATTAAAGGCCTTTGAAAAGTCTAAGCCCTATTCCCCCTCAGTCTGGGTGACCGGTTTAAATCGAGCCGATGTTTCTAGGGTCGAAAGCCAAGGCCATAGACTCCCAGGTCTGGCCGTGCGGGCCAATAGCGTCAGGCGACCCATACAAGGTGATTTTGCCCCCCATTTAATCGGCTACATTGGTCAAATCAGTAAAGCGCAGCTAGAAAGTAACGATTATCCTGGCCTAAGGCAAGGGGATTTAGTTGGCCAAGCCGGCTTGGAGCAGAGTATGGAGAGCTTTCTGCAAGGTCAAAAAGGGAGCTGGATGGTTACTGTTGACTCAAATGGCCGTATCTTAGAAGAACTACAACAAGTTAGCCCCAAACCCGGTCATAACGTCAGACTTACTATTGATAGTCGCCTTCAAAGGGTAAGTCAGGCCCTTTTGGCGGAGCAAGCCGGGGCTATAGTGGTTATGGATCCGAGAAATTTTGAGATCCTCGCCATGGCCTCTAGTCCCATGTTTAACCTCTTTGATTTCGTAGGCGGAATTTCTACCGAGCGCTGGAGGGCCTTAAACGACGATCCCTTTACGCCTATGCAAAATAGGGCCGTTGGCGGTCAGTATCCGCCTGGCTCCACTTTTAAGATCGCCGTGGCCTTAACTGCCTTAAGTGAGGGCGTGGTCGTGCCGGAGACGGAATTTAATTGCGCTGGGGCTTTGTTATTAGGGAACGTGCCCTTTCACTGTTGGCTAAAAACCGGTCACGGCCGTATAAATCTCTTTAACGCCCTTAAATATAGTTGCGACGTCTATTTTTACGAGCTGGGCCGCCGCATGGGCATAGAGCGCTTGTCGACTGGGGTCAGGGAATATTTTGGGTTAGGTCGGCCCTTGGGGGTAGAGCTAAAGAGCGAGCAAGGGGGCCTAGTGCCTGACCCGGCCTGGAAAATGAGGCGTTTTAAGCGTCCTTGGACTCAAGGCGATATGTTACATGTAGCTATAGGTCAAGGTTACATGTTATCAACTCCGCTTCAAGTAGCACAATATACAGCTGTTGTTGCAAATGGTGGTACTCTTTATAGACCTCATCTAGTTAAAGAAATAGTAGATTATGAAGGTAAGATAGTGTATAATGCCAAACCTGAGGTCATCAATAAATTAAGCTTAAAACCAGAACACTTAAGGACAATTCAAAAAGGTTTGGTGGCCGTAGTCAACGAACCGGGCGGCACCGGTCGTCGGGCGGCCTTAACTAAGGTTAAAGTTGCCGGTAAGACCGGCACTTCTCAGACGGTTAGCTTAGATAAGTATAAAGGCTATACGAGCGCTAATAGGCCTTATAAATTAAGGGATCACGCTTGGTTTACGGCCTATGCTCCGGCCGATAAGCCTGAAGTGGTGGTTGCGGTAATTTTAGAGCATGCCGGAGGGGGAGGCACGACCAGCGCGCCGGTCGCAGCTAAGATGCTAGAAGCATATTTTAACCCCGTCATTGATACAAACCTTATGCCGCCTTATCAGGCACAACCCAACGAACCTACTGGCTGGAAAGGCGATCTTTGAAAAAACCCGACATTGATAGCCGGATGCTGGAAAATTTTAGCTGGCCGCTTTTGTTCTCTCTGTTAGGACTAATGGGGGCTGGCCTAGTCAATCTCTATTCTTTTACCGGCGGTCGGGGTATAGTCGAGTGGAACCTCTTTTCTCGTCATTGTTTTTTTGTTTTAACCGGCTTTGTAGTCGCTAGCGCCAGCCTCTTTTTTGATTATCGAATCCTAAAAAAATGGGCTTGGCCCTTGTTTATCTTAGGTTTCGCTCTACTAATTTTAGTTAAATACAAAGGCGTGGTCGTTAACGGCTCTAACCGTTGGCTGCCTTTAGGGCCCTTCGGAAGGTTTCAGCCATCCGAGCCGGTTAAGGTCTTTGCGGTCATCTTTTTAGCCTATTTGCTCTCTATTAAAGAATATAAACAAGGGCTTGATTTTAAAGACCTATTATTGCCTTTAGGTCTTTTATTGGTCCCAATTTACTTAATTTTAAAGCAGCCAGACATGGGTACGGCTATCCATATTTTAGTTACGGCCGGTCCCATCCTACTTTACGCTAAGTTAAGGCCACGCGTCTTAATTACCTTTCTGCTCTTAATCGTGGTCGTGCCGACCTGGCTCTTTACCTTTGGCGGCTTAAATTTTCTCTTAGAGCATAAGGTCATCCGGCCATATCACATTCAGAGATATGAGATCTTTAAAAACCCCGAGCGCGATCCTAACGGCCGGGGTTGGCAGATAACTCAGTCTAAAAGCGCCATTGGCAGCGGCCAGGTCACGGGCCGGGGTTTTATGGAGGGCTCTCAGCAAAAATATGGCTTTTTGCCGGCTGCGGAAACTGATTTTGCCTTCGCCGCCTTGGCCGAGGAGTGGGGCTTTGTGGGCTCGGTGATGGTCTTACTGATTTATTTAGCCTTGTTGTGGTCTGCCTTCGCGGTGGTGAAAAAGAGCGGGGATAAATTTGGGGCCTTAATCGCCGTGGGGGTCGTCTCTATGCTATTTACCCAAATTGCCATTAACGTGGCTATGGTTAGTGGTCTATTTCCCGTGGTAGGTATCCCGTTGCCACTAATTAGCTACGGCGGCTCTTCCACATTAACTACTTTTTTAGGTCTTGGGCTTTTAGTTAACATAGGCATGCGCCGCTATCTCTTCCAAGATGATCCCGTGGTCCAAAACCCGAAGGTCTGGGAGGCCGAACCGGTGGCCCTCTCGGCCCAGACGGTGGTGGCCGCCTCCGGGGTTAGCCTTCTTGAGTCGGGGCGGCCCCACGACAAGCCTTGGCTTAAGCATCTGATTAAGAAAAGGAACTGGGCCCATATGTTTGGCCCAGATAGGGCTTTGAGTAGTCCCAAAAAAAGCCCCTTTTTCTAATTTGGGGCTTGTTAAACGTTTTATTGTGGTATAAGTGTCATTTTCGTCGGCTCGCTTAAGTCGAGGCGGGACATAGCTCAGCCTGGTAGAGCGCTGCGTTCGGGACGCAGAGGTCGCTGGTTCAAATCCAGTTGTCCCGACCATTGGCACTGTCAATTGACGTATCCGAGCGGAAAGAAAAATTTAGGCATATTTAAAGCCTCTGTCTAGAGAGCAGGGGCCATTCTCAACTTAACTGTAGTAGCTAAGCGGCCAAGCCTATCTGAGGAAATGGATTATCTGAATTGAAATTGCTAAGATTGCGCATGACCAGCCCCTGCGATATTAATATAGGGGCGATATGAACTCTTTCAAGAATTTAGTAAATGTAATAATTTTAATATTGAAGTCGATGCTCATATAATAATTGACTGTATATTAATGACATCAAGACATTTTAATAAACTATTAAAATGTGATTCAATATTATCGATCCAAAACCTGGGGAAGGTTTTCTGAGACATTCATAATCGTTTATATATGGGTAATGACACATAATAATAGCAAGAGCTAAAATTTTTATATGGATTAAGTGTAAAAAAACTTAATTCTTTAGCTGTCTTTTTGGCCTTCTTCCATAGTTTAAGCCAAAAGATCTTGACTAGATAGAGTAACAAGGCTCTCTGTAGGGAGTAAAATAGTTCTTCAATAGATCTCCAAAATCACCTCCGTTCGGCCCACAATTCCCACGGCCACTAGCTTCACCTCCTGGTATTCACTCTTATATCTATCGGCGTATCTCTTAAACTTGATTTGTTCTTTAGCCTTATTTAGGGCTTTAAGTAACAAGGCCTGTCTACGCGCCTCTAGGGCATCTAAGGTCTCGTTTTTTTTAGGCCGAAGTTCCTTGGGTAAGAAAAAAAAGGATGTAATTTTCAATAGTTATAAAAAAAATTATTTTTTCCTATGGGTACACTGGTACCTTCTCATCTAGCAACTGGAATGCCTTTTC
>JAITQT010000162.1 GCA_031288745.1 Deltaproteobacteria bacterium | reverse complement strand
CCCCTTAGGTTGGCGGCGGGCTAACGACTTGTTTTATTACTTTTTTTTTAGGGCCAACGAGTTTAGCGGTTCTTTGAGCGATTTTACGGCCTTAGCCAATTTGTGCCTCAAAGAAATTTTAATCATAGTCTTACCTTTTGCCTTAATTATTTTAATCTCTTCTGTGTGTATAAATATGTATCAATTGGGCGGCTTTATGGCCAACGTCGAGGCTTTGGTCCCCAAGCTTGATAAGCTCAATTTTATCACCGGCTTTGGGCGGATGTTTAAGCTTAAAACCGCAGTGGAGTGCCTGAAAAGTATTTTAAAAATGTCGGCTATTTTTTTAGTCGGCTATTTGGTGATTAAAGACCACTTAGACGATTTTATCGTCATGGTCGATATGCCTCCGCTATCTATAGGGTTATTAGTCTTAAAGATTTCTCTTGAGATTTTTATAAAAACTTGTTTATTACTCTTAGTTATCGCTATCATAGATTACGGCTATCAGCGTTGGCAGTTCATGCAGGACATGAAAATGACCAAGCAGGAGGTTAAGGACGAATTTAAGCAAATAGAAGGCGATCCAATCGTTAAAAATCGCATTCGTCAAGCCCAGAGAGAGGCTAGTAAAAAACGTCAGCTAAACGATGTGCCTAAAGCAGACGTGGTTATTACTAACCCCACTCACTTCGCGGTGGCTTTGATGTACGATAGGGCCCAGGCCCCGGCCCCGATTTGTTTAGCTAAAGGTCAAGATTTAATGGCCTTAAGGATTAAAGAGATAGCTAAAGAAAACGGAGTGCCTTTGGTGGAAAATAAGCCCTTGGCCCAGGCCCTCTACCAAGCGGTCGAAGTGGGGCAAACTATTCCCGTGGAATTTTACAAGGCCGTAGCTGAGGTCTTAAGCTATATCTATAAGGTTAAGGGCGGGAGAAAGTATGGCTGAGGGGGCCATGGGTAGTTTTGGCGAAAAGATAAGCGCTCTCTTTAGCGGTAACGTTATCGTTGGCTTAGGGGTGGTGGGTATCCTCTTGGTCTTTCTCTTTCCTCTACCCACCCGCTTTTTAGACTTGATGCTGACCTTTAACGTAGCCGCTAGCGTCATCGTGCTCTTGACGGCCGTCTATACTCTCAAACCTTTGGATTTTTCTGTTTTTCCCTCTCTATTATTAATTTTAACCCTTTGTCGCTTAGCCCTAAACATAGGCTCCACTAGGCTCATCTTATTAAACGGGGCCCAGGGGACCGACGCAGCCGGCGAGGTCATCCAGGCCTTTGGTAATTTTGTGGTCGGCGGCAATTACGTAGTTGGGGTTATAATATTTACTATCTTAGTTATTATTAACTTTATGGTCATCACCAAGGGTTCTGGGCGTATTGCTGAAGTGGCCGCCCGTTTTACTTTGGACGCTATGCCTGGTAAGCAAATGGCCATCGACGCCGACTTAGCTGCCGGGTTAATTCAAGAGAGCGAAGCTAAGAGTAGGCGCGAAGTCATAGCTAGGGAAGCTGATTTTTACGGGGCCATGGACGGCGCTTCTAAGTTCGTGCGCGGCGACGCGGTGGCCGGCATTATTATTACCTTAATTAATATTATCGGCGGCTTTGTTATAGGAGTGCTCCAAAACGGCTTAAGCCCTGAAGTGGCTGCGGCTAGCTACACTATTATGACGGTTGGCGATGGGCTGGTTAGTCAGCTGCCCGCTCTTATGGTCTCCACGGCGGCCGGCGTTATCGTTAGCCGGGCTGGGTCAGAGACGACTATGAGTCAAGAGTTCGCCTCCCAGTTTACCTTTAGGCCCGAGGCCCTGGCCCTTTCAGGGGGGGTCATCTTTTTTCTAGGGTTATTACCAGGTCTCCCCACCTTGGCCTTTTGTTTGACCGGCTTAGTTATTTTATCGTCGGCTTACGCTATTCGTAGACGGCGCAAAATTAACGAGGCCATGAGAGATCCTGGCCGTAGGCCTGCCCCAGGGGCCCCCCCCTCAATTGGTGGGGCCCCACCTCCACCTGGCGGGCCCGCCCCAGGCGGAGGCGCTCCGGCTGCCGCTGCGGCTTCTCCTAAGGCCGCCGCAGCCTTACCGGAAAAAATGGAGGCCCTCCTCCCCTTAGATGTCTTAGAGCTAGAGGTGGGTTACGGTCTGATTCCTCTAGTAGATGAAGAGCAGGGGGGGGAACTAATGGATCGCATTCGCTCTATTAGGCGTCAGTTCGCCTTAGAGAGCGGCTTTATTGTTCCTTTAATGCACGTGCGCGATAATTTACAACTTCGCCCTGGGGAGTACGCTATTTTAATTAAGGGCGACGAGGTGGCTAGGGCCGAAATGATGATAGGTCATCAGCTGGCTATGAATCCGGGTGACGCCCGTAAAAACCTTAGTGGTATCCCTACCCAAGAGCCGGCCTTTGGACTAGCGGCCATGTGGATAGCCGACGATAAGAGAGATGAGGCCCAGCACGCTGGCTGGACTGTAGTTGATCTAGCCTCCGTCATGGCCACCCACTTAACCGAGATCATCCGCAATCACGCCGATGAACTCTTATCTCGCCAAGACGTGCAAAAGTTAATCGACGGGGTGGCTCAGAGTAATGATAAGGTAGTTGAAGAGTTACTACCTAATATCTTAAATCTAGGTCAGATTCAAAAGGTTCTCCAAAACCTTTTGCGCGAGCGCGTTTCTATTAGGGATATGCCCTCTATCTTAGAGGTCTTAGCCGATCACGGACTAATAACCAAAGATACCGACCTCTTAACAGAATTCGTTAGACAAAGGCTGGCTCGGGGCATTGTCCGCAGCTACGTGACTGCGGCCGGTGAACTACCTTTAATGACCGTGGGGCAAGACATAGAGGAAACTATGATGCGCTCAATAAACGAAACCGAGCGGGGGGCCTATTTAGCTCTTGACCCAGATATGGGGCAAAGGATACTTACGGCCGTAAACAAAGCTATGACTGAAATCACGGCCTCTAATTACCAGCCGGTGGTCCTGTGCTCGCCGATGATTAGGCGCCATTTAAGAAAACTTACGGAGAGGTTTTTACCCAATTTAACCGTCTTAAGCCACGGGGAGCTAACTAGTAACGTGAGGCTAAAAATATTAGGTGAGGTAACCTTCGCGTATGCGGATTAAGCGATTTAGAGCCAAAGATTTAGCCGCTGCGGTGAATATGATTAAAGAAGAGTTCGGACTCTCGGCTATTATTTTATCCGAAAGGCGCGGGGAAGACGGTTGGGTTGAAGTAACCGCAGGGGCCCGAGAGGAGGACCTGCCAGCCAACTTAAAACCAATAGGGGAAAGTCTAACGCCAGAAGGCTTAGACTTAGCCGAGCTTGATTCGGGAACTTTTTCTTTTACTGATTCGGAATCAAACATTGATTATAATAAAAATTGGTTGATAAAAGATAAAAGAGAATCAAATAAGTATCAAGAAAGTAATCTTGAGAGCCCTTTTGAGCAAATCTTAAAAGGGCAAGAAAAAAGTGCGCCCCCTCTGGTTAGCTTAAAAGAAAGGGAGAGCCCCTCGACCTTGGAGGCGAGAGATTTAAAAGAGGCCAATAGGGCTACGGCGGAAGAAAGTAGGGAAAAATCAGCCGGGGCGAATTTGGCTAAGGCCCCGGCAGCTAAGGCCTTAAAGAGCGTTACTATTGATAACTTAGCCCCTAAAGCCTCTCTGGGGCAAACTAGTCAGAAAGAGAAAATTAATCGCAAAGAAAAAGTAAGAGAAATCGATCTTTCCCCGCGCCCCTCTCAAGTTCAGCCTAAACTAGGGCCGGCTAGGGGGGCGGCCGCTTACCAAAAGGCTAGTCAAATTAGCTTAACTGAGAGGCTAACGGAGGCGGCGGTAGAATTTGGAGGGGTAAAAGATTATTTAAATTTTAAGTTTGAAGAGCTTAAAACCCTTTTTTTAGATTTAGCCCATCGCCAGAGCCTTAGCGAAAAGTGGCGGGACCGAACAGATCTAATAAGTCTTTACCGCGCTCTTTTAGCAACTGGTTTAGATTCTTCATGGGCCAGAGATTTTATGGAAAAGGCGGCTGAAAGCCAAAAGGCTTGGGGTGGAGAACTCTTCGAGCACTTAATTAGGACCGTGAGGCCGGCCGCCCGCTGCCTCTCTCTTAAGGCCACTATCCCTAGGTTACTAGCCGTGACCGGGCCCTCGGGGGTTGGCAAAACCACTGCTTTAGTTAATTTAGCCGCTCTCGCTAAAAAAAGGGGCCTTAAGGTCTCTTGCGTTACTTTAGATACCTTAAAGTTAGGGGCGGCCGAACAATTAACCCAGTACGCCCGTATAATGGGTCTTGGCTTTAAGGCTTGCCAGAGCCCAGATGAGGCTAGGGAAGCCATAGAGCTTTTTGGCGATAGCGATCTAGTCTTGTTTGACACCTCCAGCCGCGACTTTTTTGCCTCCTCAGCTAGGGCTGAGCCTCGGGCTTGTTTGGAGGAAGCTGGGGCCAAGTATCTTTTGGCCTTGCCGGCCGGGGCTAAGGGAGCGGACTTAAACGAATTTTACCATCGTTTTAAGGGCCCTTTGCTCTGGGCCCTTATTTTAACTAAGCTAGATGAAACGACTGGGTTTGGGGAGCTAATTGGTTTTTTGGCAGCCAACGGTCCTCCGCTGGCCTATTTTTCCTTTGGCCCCAGGACGCCAGAGGATTTTCAGCCAGCTAGAGCTGACCGGCTCTTAGAATTGTGGCTAGCTCGTTTTAAGGTGGCCTCGAGCGATTAGTCCCAAATATTACCCCTTGTTAGGGGTGCCTACTGGCCATTTTGGTTTTAAATATATAAACGGCATTCTCTTTTAATTAAAATTCTTGTCATGTTTATAGTTATATGATAATGTTTAAATAATGATTTTAGGGTTAAAAAATTATCTTGGCCTTCAATATTAGGGCCTTTTTTTCTAAAGCCCTAGGGCTGTTTTGGGGCTGCCTAGGGGCCTAAAACCTAACCTGGTCCTTTAATTTTCTTATAAAATATATTAGCTCTTTTTAACGGACCGGCTTTGTTATAAAATAATATCAGCTACTTTTTTTGGCCCAATTTTTGAAAGGTAAATTTATGCTTAAAGCTTTTTAAGGGAGTTTATCGCTCCGAGCTTAAGTAAATTTCTAATAAAACCTACGTGGCCGGCTAAGTTTGACCGGTTTGGGGTTAATTAATTTTTCGGTTTTAAGGCCTTTATGGCTTAGGCCTAAGTTCCCCGTTATGATGACGGGGGTTTTTCAAGGATAAATTTCTATGAAAGTCGGCTCGGCCAAGAATGCGCGCAAAGAAGTCTCCAGCCTTGGTGGGGACTCGCCTGTTTCCGGTCCTTTCTCTAGACCCGTTAGGGTGGTCACCATTTCTAGCGGTAAGGGTGGGGTGGGTAAAAGTAATTTGACCTTAGGGCTGGGGCTGGCCTTAGCCGGTCTAGGCCGTAAAGTGCTTATCTGGGACGCTGATTTGGGTTTAGCCAACACCGACGTCCTTTTGGGGCTGCGCACCACAGGTACTATTTACGATTGGCTTAAAGGTGATAAGAGCCTTAAAGATATTATCGTTAAAGGACCTAAAGGAGTTAGTATTTTACCAGCTGCTAGCGGCATTTTAGAGCTAAATGAAATTAGCGAGGCCCAAAAGGCTAGGCTAATCGCCGAGTTTGAGCAGTGGCAAGAGGATCTAGATTTTTTGCTCATTGATACGGCAGCCGGTATTGGCCCCAATGTCATCTTTTTTAACATCTTGGCTCAGGAGCATTTAATTATCTTAAATAATGAGCCCACTTCTATTACCGACGCCTATGCCCTTATTAAAGCCTTGAGTACTAAGCACCATCAGAGTACTTTTTATCTTTTACCCAACATGGTCTCTGGGGCCAAGGAAGCTAGGGCTGTATTTGAATTAATGAGTAACGTGGCTGGACAGTATCTAACCGACGTCTCTCTCGATTTAGCCGGCTTTGTGCCTTACGACGAAGCTGTTCCGGCCTCAGTTCGCCGTCAGCAGCCCTTTTATATCCTCTATCCCGATTGCCAAGCCACTCTTAAAATTATAGAGCTTGCTCGCTACCTTATCGCTCGTGAACCTCCTGTCTTCGGGGCTGGGGGCTTGGTCTTGTTTCTAAATCGTCTGGTGTCTATGGAACGGGCGGTGGATTAATGGCCGAGGGAACGTATAAGTCTAACGGGGCTGTCGATAAACCGTTATGGCGCGGATTAACTATGGAGGAAAAGACTCAGTACGTCGAACAGTACGCCCCATTAATACGCTATTTGGCCGATCGCTTGGCCGCTAGGCTCCCAGACCATATCGTCAAAGACGATTTAGTCTCTTCTGGGGTCTTAGGGCTCATCGACGCGGTTGATCGCTTTGAGGCTGGACGCGGCATAATGTTTAAAACTTATGCCGAGTTTCGCATCAAAGGAGCCATGTTAGACGAACTGCGCCAACTTGATTGGGTACCGAGGACGGTTAGAAAAAAGTCTGCCGAACTCGATCGCCTCTGGCGAGGCTTAGAGCGGGATTTGGGGCGGCCCCCTACGGATGAAGAATCGGCCGAAGCTATGGGCCTTGATATCGCCTCTTACCTTAAGCTTTTAAATGAGGTTAGCACGGTTAATATTCTCGATCTTGGGGCCTTCAAACCCGAGGGCTTTACAGGCGACCAAGCCGATATTTATGACATTTTAGCCGACGAAAACGGGGTCGACGCCTTAACGGCCTTGGGCTTGGAAGAGGCCAAAAAGATCTTAATAGAAGCCATTGACGCACTTCCGGAAAAAGAAAAACTAGTGGTTACCCTCTATTATCATGAGGAATTAACTATGAAAGAAATTGGCCAGGTCATGGGCTACACCGAAAGTCGCATCAGTCAACTGCACACCAAAAGCGTGGTCAGGCTTCGGGGAAAATTGTCGAGGTATTTCGACCAACGCAAAATTAAAAATTAATTATACTGTCTTAATCGGAGGAGTTGGGTTTAATTGGCCGACGAGTCGTTAAAAAATGTCGGGTCCATCGACGATTGGGACAGCCTTCCTTTAAATGACGAGGCCGACGATTGGGATCTAGTCTCTTCGGCCGCTCCTTCTTCAACCCCCGCCCCTAATGTGCCTCCCTCGCCCAAAGCGTCTCCCGATTTACAAATTGAGCCTAAATTAGAGCCAAAAGAGCTTGAGTTTGATAGGCCGCTAGATCAATCTAGGCCTAGTAAATTAGGCGCATCCTCGGCTAAGTTAGGGGACTCTAGCTTAAAAGAGGCCAGCGATTGGGATAGCGCTGAGGACGATTTTGACTCCCCGCCAGCCTCTAGCGCACAAGAGGATGATTTTGACTCTCCGCCAGCCTCTAGCATGGAAGAGGATGATTTTGATACCCCGCCAGCCTCTAGCTCCGAAGTAGATGATTTTGACTCCCCTCAAGCCTCTAGCTCCGAAGTAGGTGATTTTGACGCCCATCTTAAAATTAGCGAGGCTAATGGCTCTATAGTTTCCGATTGGGACGAGGAGAGTCCCTCTCCGCCTAAGGGCTCTCAATCTTCGTTAGGCGAGATAGAAATAGATGATAACGATATAGTTATAGAGCCTCAAGAGAGCCAAGAATCGGGCCTAAAAGTAAGCTCTGAAACTGTGGGCAGCTCTTCTGAAGATGATGAGGCCAAAGCTACAAAGGCCACCGATTCGAAGTTAGAGGCTACCCCAACGGAGCGTCTACCCACCGATTCTTCAAGCGAAGCTGGGGCCTCACCGGCTGAGGGCGACGCAGAGCGAGCCCAGTTTCTTAAAAGCTTGATGGACGGCTCAGACGAAGCGGTACCGCAAAAAGTTGAGCTAGATCTTGACGGTATCTTTGATAATGCCAAAATGGAGGCTGAAAAACTAAGCCCCGACGCCACTCACCCTCCCGTCGAGGCCCCCATGCCTGATCCAGTCCCGGCTAACGAAATGCCCGACATAGAGCCTATTTCTCAGAGTGGCGTTAAGAAGGTCAACCGCATTAAGCTCTTTATTTTGTTTGGCCTTTTGTCTCTATTTGCTATCGGTCTACTTTTCGCAGTCTATCGTATTTTTTTTAGTCACGTCGAAGTCCCTGTGGCCCCAGTTATAGAGACCGAGCCCGTTGAAACTATTAAAGCGCCCATCCCTGGGGAGTTGGTTTTAGATCGTTTTTTTATTACCTGCGGAGAAGACAATAACAACGCAGTGGTAATCGAAATGGAGATAATCCTTCATTATCGTGACGAAAGCGACGTCTTTACTATTAATTCTAATATGACCTTCGTTAGAGATTTAATATACCGCCTGACTAAGGCCGTTGGCACAGATTTATTGGTAGATGTCCAAAAACGACATAAACTCCAAGCGGATTTATTATCTACTCTTAATAATTTAGATTCTTTTAAGTCTATTTCAGGTGAACCTACTTTAACATACGTTCAAATAAGTATTTTAAAGCGAAGATAAAAATTTTTCATATTTAGATATAATTAAGTTTCTATTTTGGAACCATTCGCAAGGCCTCAATTTCTTGAAAAGTGGCTTGTTGCTAGCGTAACCGTTCACCAAGTCTTTTTTTCTACGTTGCGGCTGGTAGCGACTTTCGAGTTGTAATTAAGTTTTAGCATACCTTTAAGAGCTTAACATTAGTTCTTTTGAGGTTTCTACTTAGCCCTCTGCTCCAACCATATATTTTAACTTGGTTTAATGTAGAAATTACTAAGCTCCTATAGGGGGCGACATTGTTGCGGTATGTGTCGTCCCTTTCAATAGGCTTGGCCCCGCAAAGTTCACTTTTGTGAACGGGCTCTTAAACGTTCACATTTGTGGACGGATACTTGCTGGCAAAGGCAGAGCCTGTGGTTCAGTGCTCTTTCTATTAGGGCGTTTTACTTGCGCTAATGGAGAAGTTAAAAGTTGGCAGCATTGTCTTGTTATCCGTTGACGCCGCTCTTTTTGTAATGGTCTGCGATTATATTGACTATATCTACTGTCGCATTCACCGAGTTATAAAAACATTATATGCGTTTTTTTTTGGGGGGAGGTTGCCCTGCGGTAGGGGAGCTAACTGGAGCGGTGCAGCTTCCGCTCCAGACTTGGTAGTGGGATGTAGACGAAGGCTAGGGTGTTAGCCGCAAGGCGCAATTATAAAGAGCTGGAGGCAAACCTTAGGCCCGGCGAACCTCAAATCGCATCAGGCAGACATGAACGGACGAGCTTGCCCACACAACGGAGTCCAATACTGCCCGAACTCATGGATGTAAATGCGGTGGGTAGATGAGGGGAAAGTTAGCGCTTTAACCTATAAGAGATCTCACTCGGGTCATTAACTTAGCAAAATGTCCAGTAACGGGCCTTTGCGGCGTGAGAAGTTAGAAGAAGCCATAATACTGAAGAGACGAACTTCGGGAAAAACCGAACGGTAGTTGTTCTCTTATATGTGGAAGGGGAATCATGCGTAAAGAGCAGAAAACCGCAGATTGAGCGGGCTATCTCGAGGTGGGTAGGTTGTAAACCAAGAGGAATAGGGAAGGGCTTAGTGGAGAAAGCTCAGTAGAAATAGGCGAGAACAACGAGAAAGGATTGCCTTCGACTGAACTAGTAGAATGTAACTTGGTAACAGAAAACGTCGTGCTTAGTATTGGACTACCGAACCGCCCGGTGCCGAACGGCACGCCTAGGTGGTGTGGGATGACGGCGGGGCACAAACCCTCCTCCTACCCGATGGTCAATAAAAAAGGCTTGTGTTGTTTTTTTACTCATGGGCTATTTTAATTTGGCGATCAAAAAAATATTATGGAGAAAATACAACTCACCATGTTTGTCTAGCAGAAAAAAATGAAGGGTCAGTTCACCAGCCTTCTAGTTCGTGAACATGCGGTGTCAAGCTCAATTGTTGGGGACGACACGTACCGCAACATTTTAGCCTCCTATAGAAGCTTAGTCATTTTCAGGGTAAAAGCGTCAAAATTTTTTCAACTGTGCAATTGGAAACCTAGGCTGCCTCAGCCAGGGGAGGAGCCGCATCTTTAGCTGGGTAAGGAATCAGCTTGAAAGGGATGGATTTATTTTCAGTCCAGCTTTTAAGATTGCC
>JAITQT010000002.1 GCA_031288745.1 Deltaproteobacteria bacterium | reverse complement strand
TTAAAAGTTCTCTAAGGGTATCAAGCATTGATTTTCCGAACCGGTGGGGTCAAGAGAGGAAAAAGCAGCCTGGTTGTTTTATGATTGGATAAAGGTACTTGGTTTTATCCACATAAAGTAGATTATCCTCTTAAATTTGGGCAAACGTCTGGCCGTCGCTCGGTAATTTTAACATGTATATCACCTTTATTGGGCCTGATAAAGGTGGATTTTTTTGCCAATATCTTTTTAATCTTGATCGAAACGCAAAAAATCCCCGTTATCAGTCCTTAAATTTGTAACAGAGCCAAATTACTAGTTAATTTTTTAGACTATTTTGCTTTTAAGAGGTTTTTGCACTTCGATCAATCTTGACTTATATTTAGGCTTAGAGGCAATACTCGCCTAAAGCCTATAAGCGCAACTATCAGCTTTGAGAAAAAATCCTAAAGAGCTACAAAATATTCCTCGACAACTTGGAGCTCGCTTCTTAGCTTTATTACCATTACGACTAGGAAATCTTAATCAACTATGGCCGAATAAAGCTACTCTTAAATCTTTGTCGTCTAAATCCGGTGGACCTTATACGGGCTCTCAAAAGGGGATGAGGTGCCCCAACGCTTTTGACCAAAATTGATCCACAATTTAGGCCTTATTTTCAGTCGAGAGGGAAGTGGAAAATAAGCTCTTGAAGAGGCCTTGTGAACGGTTACGTCAAGGCAGAAAAAACATCTGGGGTTTTTATTAAAGAGAGCCGCGAAAGATTGGTAGCGAGCCTTTAAGCGCTTTTAAAGAGAAATTAGCATCTACACGTAGGGCTAATCTAATATTGATCGAAGCGCAAAAAGTCCTCTTTATCGGGCCTTAAATTTTTAACATACTATTATTACTAGTTAATTTGTTAGACTATTTTGCTTTTAAGAGGTTTTTGCGCTTCGATCAATATTTGTAATGACCATGGTTAGATTAGGTAGCCCTTAATAAGTTCTAACCTCAAAGAGGCGCATAGTTACCCCTAGAGTCGTATTTCAGTAGTTAGCTTAGGTTACTCTCATAGTCGTAAACTATTTTTCCGCCAACGAAGGTCTTTAAGACACGGCCTTTAAGAGCCCGACCGTGAAAAGGGCTGTTATGGCTTTTAGATTTCGATTGGTTTACGTCATAGTTATAAGATTGGTCCTTATCTACAAGGCATAAATCGGCTGGACTACCTTTTTTTAGGTGGCCGCCGGGGATGTTTAAAAGTCTAGCTGGATTTAGGCTCATTAATTCAACTAATTTACTAAGTTTAAGCTTTATTTTTTCACTTAGCTCCAGCATTAAAGGTAAAGCCGTCTCTAAACCAATAACCCCAAAGGCAGCTTGATCGAATTCAGTCTCTTTTTCTAAAATCGACTGTGGGGCGTGGTCGGTGGCGATGGCGTCGATGGTGCCGTCTAATATAGCCTCTCTTAAAGCTTCTAAGTCGTTTAGGCTCCCCAAAGGGGGATTCATTTTAAAATTGGCCTCGTAAGTAAGGAGCTTTTCATCGGTTAAAAATAGATAATGGGGCGCGGTCTCACAGCTAACCTTAAGGCCCTCGCTTTTGGCTCTGGCAATTATCTTTAAAGAGGCGGCGCAGGATATATGGCATAGGTGGATAGGGGCCTTAGTTAGCGCGCTTAAAGAAATATCTCTAAAAACAGCAATTTCTTCTGCTTGCGAGGGAATGCCACTTAGACCAAGACGAGCAGAGATCCTGCCTTCCCTAATTTGTCCGTTTTTGGCTAAAAAGGGGTCTTGACTGTGGCTTAGAGGTAAAAGAGAAAAAACTTGAGCGTAGCTCAGCGCTCGCCTCATCACTGCGGAATCAGCTACCCATGAGCCGTCGTCAGAGAGCGCGACGGCCCCTGCCTTTTTAAGATCGTCGTATTGACAAAGTTCTTGACCCAAGCGACCTTTAGTCAGAGCCGCGCACTGGTATAGCCGGGCCCCTTTTATTGATTGGCTGGCTTTTAAAAGAGAGGCCACTTGCTCAGCTGTTTCTATGACGGGTGAAGTATTGGCCATGGCTAAAACCGAAGAAAAGCCTCCGGCTGCCGCACTCTTTAGGCCAGAGGATAGACCTTCTTTATACTCATGTCCTGGAGTCCTTAGATGGACGTGAAGGTCGATTAAACCAGGAAAGAGTAAAAGAGACTCGGCTTTTATTAATTGGCACCCTTCGACAGCTATGGAAAAAGGCTTATCAAGAGCGCTTACTTTGCCATCTTCTATTAAAATATCTCGCGCTTCGTTTATATCCTGGGCCGGGTCCACTACGGTGGCCCCTCTTATGACTATGGGCTGTTGTCTCATCTTCTTTCTCGCCAGCAGAAATCTTTGGTTTAATAGGGGTAAAAATGGCATCTTGTCTTAATCTGAAAAGACGCGTTAAGTCAACTCGTTCCGGTGGCCCTTAGGGGCGACTGTAATTGTTATGGGTGGCAATTATCAAGCCTTTAAGTGATTTAAAGTTGAAACTTCTAGAAAGTTAAAAGGCTAATGGGCCGACGAAAACTTGCTGAAACTTTCCCTATATTTTCTTTCAGCCCGGGTTAGATCGCTAAGTAGTAATACGAAAAAACTTTGGGAGAGCATTAGGAACCGGTCGCATTAAATCTAGTCTTTCGATGGCTCCCCTGGCCGTTAATAGCCACAACGATGATAGGTAAAAGTAAGTTTAAGAGTTCAGAGAACTGACCGCTACAGGCAGCGCGGTTGTGTGGGAATTAAGGCGATTGCATGGTTTTGATTGAACATGGTCAGAGCGTGACTACTATTAACGATGAGAAGTCCTATATCTTTGAGGCGGGCCAGAAATGCCTTAGGCCATCTATATTTGGCTGCGGCCTTGATGAAGCCGCGTTGATAATGCGGCTAGCATTTTCATCGTTAGCTCGAAGTTTTGGATAAAAAGCTCAGAAGGTCTTGGTTGGCTTTTTTTTGATGGTCTTAAGCGCAGCAAATGGATAAATTTGAGATCTACCCTCGCTAACCTAAGCTTTAAAATATTACGTTCAATTAAGAGGACGAGAGTAACTAGACATGGTGGTGTTAATTTTAAGCCTTTTAAAAAGCGGTAAACTTAACTTAAGCTTACACGAATCAATTAAAGGCTTTTACCAGCCCCTTATTTTAGGGAGTGGTAGTTGACTTTAAGCTTAAAAAATCTCTAATTAGAGGCGTACGAACTCTTCGGCTAAATCGGTGAAACATCAAAACGTGGGTTTTAAATCAAAGTTTAAGCCCTATCTTCTTGGTTTAGTAAGCGGCGCTCGGTATTATCAATTAGTAAAAACAATAAGGCCATGCGCACGGCTACTCCGTTAGTGACTTGATCTAAAATAACTGCTTGCGGGCATTGATATATTTGTGGGGTCATCTCGACACCTTGATTAACCGGCCCAGGGTGAAGCACTAGACAATTTTTTTTGGCTAGTTTTAACCTTTCTTCGTTTAGACCGTAAACGGAAGCGTACTCCCTGGCTCCTGGAAAAAGGGACCCACTCTGGCGCTCGAGCTGGACTCTTAGCATAATAATGGCGTCAGCCCCTTCGATAGCCTTCTCTGGTCTATAGTAGGCTATAATCCCAAATTCTTCGTCTAGGCCTTGGGCCATCATGGAGGGCGGGCCGGCCACGACCACTTCGGCCCCCATGGTTTTAAGGCCTATTATGTTGCTTCTCGCCACTCTTGAGTGGGCTATATCACCAATTATGGCTATCTTTAAGCCCTTAAAATCCCCTAACTTTTGGCGAATTGTTAAAAGGTCTAACAAGGCTTGAGTTGGGTGGGCATGGGCCCCGTCTCCGGCGTTAAGTACAGGAAAAGAGAGATGGCGAGCTAAAAAGAGGGGGGCCCCGGAAGAGCTATGGCGGATAACCAGAGCGTCGGGATTCATGGCCTCAATGTTGCGGGCGGTATCTAAGAGCGATTCACCCTTAGCCATAGAAGAGCCCGAGGCTGATAAGGCCACAGTATCGGCCGATAGTCTCTTGGCCGCCACCTCGAAACTTAGGCGGGTTCTGGTGGAGTTTTCGTGAAAAAAGAGGACCACCAGCTTACCTCTCAAAGTCGGGACTTTTTTGATCTCTCGCTGGGAAATTTCCCCAAAGGTTTCGGCTGCATCCAAAATAGCCGAGATATGCTCGGCCGAAAACTGGTCGAGATCTAGGAGGTCTTTAGGCCATTGGAGTTGCTCGTAAGACATGGGAAACCTCGCCCGTTAGTTTTTAAAAACAAGTAGTAATCTTAAGGGTAAAAGAGTCAGGTTAGGTTGGCGATTGTAACTAATGAGGGGAGTTAATTTGCATTTCATATATCTTCAAAACATGTAGCGTTTAAATGTAATTTAATTTAATAGGCAACAACTTAACTAGAATAATGACAAAATAAAATATATTTCAAATTTAATTTTAACTAGCAAAGTTGATTTTTTTTTATTCTAACTTTTAAGCGTTCCACTAAAGTCGAGTAGTCGTTCTAAATTTTAGCATTATTTGGTTCTTACAGGCGGAGTTTTTTTCCCTAATGAGGTTTAAACCGCCTTCGGGTCTTAAAACTGGCCTAAGCCGGTAAAATGAAGATAAGGTGACTTGGAATAACAATTTTAGAGCTTGAAACGCTTTGATATCATGACCATAAAAAGTTAAAATGTAGCTACTGAGCCGTGCGAAAATTCAAGCTCCTTTTTCGCTTATTTAAAGTAGCCAGATACTTTATGGCTTAACTTAAAACGAGCCTTGATGATGCTCCTTCAGATGATTAGTGAAAGGATAAATCTCTTTAGTGATAAGGCCAAGGACATCGTCTAGGCGGTCTCTTAATCTATCGAAAAAGGTTGCTAGCTTTTCTCTGATTCGCTTTTCTTTTTTTGCTGGAGGTTTTTCCAAGCCCAGACACTTCCGTGCTCCCTTGGAATATTTGTAACCGTTCACCAAGTCTTTTTTCCCCACGTTGCGGTTGGCAGCGACTTTCGAGTTGTAATTAAGTTTTAGCATACCCTTAAGAGCTTAACATTAGTTCTTTTGAGGTTTCTACTTAGCTCGGTGCGCCAACCAAATATTTTAATTTTGATTAATGTTAAAATTACTAAGCTCCTATAGGGAGCTACATTGTTGCGGTATGTGTCTTCCCTTTCAATAGGCTTGGCACCGCAACGTTCACATTTGTGAACGGACACGAATATTTTCATATACGCCTGCTTGAAATTTTATTGCTCCTTTAAGCTTACCAATATCTATAATTTAAGAAATTTCCAACCAGAAGGCTTTGTTAAACCCTTCCCGTACATTCTGAGTTATACCTTTACTGACTAAATAAGGTAGCTTATTAGGAGTATATTACAACATATTGCCCAAGTAATTGAAGAGAGTTAACGTCAATGGGTTTTTCGCTAGAGCTACCCTTTTAAACGAGCCCCGTTGTTTCCTTAAGTTAAGGACATTAATAAGCTTATCACATCTACCCTCATCGACTCGTTTTTAAAGATCAAACCGGAAGTCGCGCAGGCAAAGAGGCCATTGGTCCCTGAAAGAATCATAGAGGTAGTCGCTCTTATCAGAGAAAAGTCGAACTTTTAAGGCTAAAGCTCTAGTTAAAAATAGGAAAAATTAAGGAAGATTATAGTTTAGGCCAAAAAAAACCCTTAAAAAAAGGGTAATTTAGAAAAAACTTCTAAGCTATATATATGCGTCCGCGAAAGTAAAAAAGTTAGTGAGGTGAAAGTTAACATACGGGGGCAGAGTCGCAACCGCTGGTCGCCAGAGATAACTGCGCGGCGGAGAAGTAGGGTGGAGAAAAATTATAGGCAAAAAAGTAAACCTTAGGATGACGAACCAGTTTCGGCAAAGTGAACCTAGGAGAACTGCATATATATGGCCAAGCCTAAAAGTAGCGCAGTGACAAGCTCGCTTAGGACATCTAATAACGTGTAGGCTATTGCGGTTGCGCGGCAAGTAATGGAGGCTGTGCGCAAGGCCAGAGGAGCAACAGAGCTTCATTGCCCCAAGCAATAGGAGATGCGATGATTGAAAGGCGTTGCCGGATAAGCGGGGCACCCCCTCAAGGTGAAAGATGACTTACAATCTCCATAGGTGTCTGTTCATAAATGTGAATGTTTAAGGGCCCGTTCACAAGAGAGAACGTTGCTGGGCTAAGCCTATTGAAAGGGACTCCACATACCTTGAATGTAGCCCCCTCTAGGAGCGTAGTAATTTTAACATTAAACAAATTTTTAAAGCTAATTGACTTTAACGCCTAAGCGGTTTGTGCGCAGCCTTTGGGAAAAAGAAAGGCCCCTGGCGGGGTCCCACGACCAGTAAAGCCGCCAGGCCTTGCCTCTTAAAAGAGAAGCGTCGACGCAGCCCCAGGCCCTAGAGTCGTGTGTAAAAACGCGGTTATCGCCCATCATAAAATATTGCCCTTCTGGAACAGCGATGGGCCCGAAATCTCTGGAGGCTAAATAATAAGTCGAATCGTAATGAGAGTGGCTATCTTCGATAAACTGGCCGTTAATCTTAATTCGTCCCCCCACGCCTTCAACGGTTTCGCCTGGCAAACCAATGACTCTTTTGACAAAATCTATTTTATTGTTATCAGGGAACATAAAGACGACGACGTCGAAACGTTTGGGCTTACCAATGTTAAAAAAGATTTTATTG
>JAITQT010000500.1 GCA_031288745.1 Deltaproteobacteria bacterium | reverse complement strand
CCCAACGCGTTTCGCTTTGTAGACTGAAGCATATTCAACCCCATTTTTGAGTTCATATCGAATAAAACCTGGTGCCATTTGCAACCCCTTTGTGGTGTGAGATCTCACACCACAAAGGGGACAATGAACTCGGTCATGTGTCAAGTAAATTTCACTTTGATCTAATTTTCACCACGTGGTGAGAAAAACTGAGGGAATTACGGCTAACTTTATAAGAGAAAACTGACGCAAATTGAACGCGGCTCCCGCTTTCGAGACTATAGCAAACAAAATTAAAAAAGTCCAGCAAAAAGATCTACGTTACTCTGATATAAAGGCTAATAAGTACCATCAGAATTAATATTAGCGATATTATTAAGCCGCCGGGGTTGCGACTTAGGCCTAGAAGTAGGCCATATCGCAAGTATTTTTAATCTCCTCAATTAAGTTAACGATTAAACTTGAATATTATTTCGACTCAAATAGGCCGATCTCAAGCTCGAGGCTAACGTGTATTAGTTTTGAAACATTGACATTTTAAATATGGTTAAAAACTAAAAAAATTGGATAAAAATTGAAAGCGTTTTTTCCTCTTGACTTATCTTAGTTCTTAAGTGTAGACTAAAGCCATGCTAAAATTAAAGGAGTTTAAGTAAAAAATAAAGTCGTATAGATGACTAAGCTATAGATAACTCTTGGGGCTCAAAGTAAGGAACCCTATAAAAAATCAAAAAAAATAATTTTAACTAATTTTTATTTTCACTTCACCTAATTTTTAGTCAAAATTCTTACTGATTATGTAACCGTTCACCAAGTCTTTTTTTCCCCACGTTGCGGCTGGTAGCGACTTTCGAGTAGTAATTGAGTTTTAGCCTACCCTTAAGATCTTAACAGTAGTTCTTTTGAGGTTTCTACTTAGCTCTCTGCTCCAACCATATATTTTAACTTTGATTAATTTTAAAATTACTAAGCTACTATAGGGGGCCACATTGCTGCGGTATGTGTCGTCCCTTTCAATAGGCTTGGCCCCGCAGCGTTCTCTCTTGAGAACGGGCCCTTAAACGTTCACATTGGTGAACTGACACCTGATTATAGGGTCCCAACTTTAGGGGCCTTAACAAATAAAAATCATTTTCTTAAGCCCTCTCACGAGAGGTTTAAAAATCCTTAGGCCCCCGAACTCACCTCGGTCGGTCGTTAGGGCGGTCAATGTAGTTGAGCATCTCAAAAAAAGGAGAGCTTGTATGAAGAGAGCCGTGCAAACGGGCATGCTCCTCCAGCGTGGTTGCGGATTAACTCTGCTGACGCCGGACGAAGTTAAGGAAACACATTACGCCGGTTTGGAGATCCTGGCCAAAACCGGCGTTTTCGTCGATTCCGAGGAAGCCTTGGAGATTTTTCACTCCATCGGCTGCCTGGTCGACAAATCAATTAAGCGAGTGCGCGTCCCGGCCCATTTGGTTGAGGCCGCCTTGGAAAGCGCTCCGAGTCAATTTATCGTCAGAGGCCGCGATCCCCAAAGGGCCTTAAGGATCGGAGGAAAAAGAGTAAGCTTTACGCCTTTTGGCGAAGGGGTCAGGGTCAACGACCCTTACACTGGAGAGCAGCGCGATTCCACCAAGAAGGACTTAGCGGCCATCACTAGGTTATCAGACTGGATAGAGGAGTTTGATATCATTCATCGGGCTGTGGCTTCTCAGGACGTGAGCCCGGAGTCTTATCCTCTCCACAATTTTGAGGCCATGATCCACAACACCACCAAGCCAATTTCCCTGGGGGGCGGGAACGGTTATTTGGTCGATAAAATGATTGAGCTAGCCGCTATGGTTAGAGGCGACAAGGATTCGTTAAATCTTGAGCCTTTGATGGTCATTAGCACCTGCCCGGTAAGTCCTTTAAGGTTAGTAAGCGAATGCTGCGAAATAGCAATTCACGGGGCTCGTCATCGTATCCCGGTACGTTTTACCACCATGGCCTTATCCGGTAGCACCAGTCCCATCACCATGGTTGGAACCATGGCCGTACAGAACGCCGAATTCATGGCCTGTGCTACCTTAAGCCAGGCGGTCAATAAGGGTGCTCCCATCTTTAGAAGTGGGACGTCGACCCAGTTAGATATGAAAAAGGGCGACGCTAGCGTAGGCTCCCCAGAGATGGCTATGATGGCGGCCATGAACGCTCAAATCGCTCAGTTCCACGGAGTGCCCTCCTGGACTGGCGGGACGTAGACTGACTCTAAGATCCCCGGCGGAGCTCAGGCCGGTCACGAAAAAACTCTAACGGCTCTTTTAGCTGGCTTGGCAGGGTCCAACGTCATCTACGGAGCGGGAATGTTAGAGTGCGGAATGACCGTCGATTACGGCCAGCTCTTACTAGATTCGGATATGCTTCAGATGGTCCTTTTTCTTCTCCGAGGAGAAGAAGTTAACGAAGAGAACCTCGATCTTGAAGAGATTCACGAGATTGGCCCCCATGGCAACTATATGATGAGTAAGCTCACTAGAAAGTATATGAGAAGCCAAAGTAGGCCTAAATTCTTTGATCGTATGAATATGGAAGCCTGGAAAAAGATAGGTAGCCCCGACTGCTACCAGGTGGCTTTAAATAAAGCCAAAGATCTCCTCCAAACTCATAAGGTCGAGCCTATAAGCCAATCGGTGAAGGACGATATTAGAAGGTTTATTGTCGATTCCGAAAAAGAGTTGGGCGTAGCTTCCAAAAACCCTGACTACGACCCTACTAAGGGTAGTTTAAGTTAAGTTTCCACCTAAATAAAACCAGGTTTTAGCGCTTAGCTCGATTTTGGAGCTAAGCGAATAAACCTAAAATTTCTAAGCCTCATTTACCTAAATATTAGCGAGAGAAAAGGCCTAAACTGAGTAAAGTTGATTTCAACTTTTTTAGCGGTTTAATTAGGCTCTTGTTATGGGCCTGGGAAGCAAAAATAAGATGGTTTTATAATTAATTTTAGCTTCATTTTTTTTGGCGGGCCATCAAACCCTTTAAACCAGAAGGCGACAAAGCGCTATGAGCGAACTTAAGAACTGCCTCTTTGATTTCGATATGACCTTGGTCGACTCAATAAAGCCTTTGGTTATTAGCGCCAATCTTATTGCCAACGAGTTTGGGCTACCTGAAGTTGATTACGACAAAGTTTATCGGGCTGAGGTTTCGGTTCCAAATTGCACTTTCGAGGCCCTTTGGCAAAATTTATGGGGCTTTTATGACCCAGCTTGGTTTAAGGCCTACGTCGATCGCTTTACTGATGCGGAATACCGGGCTATGGACCTTTTCGAGGGAGGTCGGGAGACTATAGAGACTCTTTTTTTAAAAGGAGTGACCCTCGGCTTAGCCTCAAATCGCGATTACCCGGCTAAAATCTTAAAGGTTTTAGGAATTGATAATTTTTTTCGGGCTGCTGTAGGGCAATTCGACGTTAAAAGGGTTAAGCCTTATCCAGATATGCTCTTAAAAGCTATGGAGTTATTAGGGGCCGAGGCCCAGAACACTCTTTACGTGTGTGATTCTAAAGGTGATTTATTGGCCGCCGCTGCCGCCGGAGTGCGCGCCTTTGCCATGAGCACCGGGGGCCACTCTAAAGAAGAGATGAGTTCTTTAGGGGCCTGGCGGGTCGGCGATAGATTAGCCGAAGTAATCGATTGCTTTTAAATAATTTTGATCCGAAGCTAAAACTAAAAAATGTGTTTAGTTAAAGCTTTTTAGATAAATTTTCTAAAATTTTTTAATTTAAAATTGAAAGATAGATTTTGTTTCTTCGAGCGCTTCGGCTTGGCCTTATTTCAAATAAGCTAAGGACGCTAGTTTCGAAGATGCTACCTATCATTCTATCCAACGGCTTTAGCCTTAGGGAGTTATTTTTTATGTCTACTTCAAAGATGGACACCACCAAAATGCTTCATTTTAAGCCTGCTGACGCTCAGGCTTCTAACGAGGCTTACATTGACTCCGCTCAACTTTTTAAGTTGGCCAAAGGGGTCTACGAAACTAGCGACGGCGTCTTCATCCGGGCTCAAATCAAGGAAGTAGTTGAAAAGAACTACGATTTGGGCGAAGTGACCGAGGTATACGAGATCTTCGGAGGCTACGTCAATAGAAGCTTTGGTGTCATTTGCGTTAAGGATGGTAAGACCGAGGTCTACTTCGTGCGGAAGTATAAGGCCAAATTTAACGCTGAGGCCAACCCCGACGACATCCTCTACGAGCATAACCTCATCAACTATTGCCTTAAAAACGGCCTTAAAGAGGCGGCCAAGGTCTACGAGTCTAAAAACGGCACCACTATGGTTAGCCTCATCGACAAAGACGAAAACGGTAAGGACCTTAAGCGCTATTTCGCGGTCTATGACTACTTAGAAGGCGAGGATAGGTACACTTGGGTCAATAATGAAAACACCCCGGTCGAGTTTAGAAACCTCGGGGCCCTCCAAGCTCGCTTCCATTTTTTCGGCCTCGGCTTTAACCCCGGGGATCTCGCTAAGGCCGAGCCGCCCATTCAATTTTTGTTGCCAGCCTTCGTCGAACTCTTTAGCCAGCTGGCCAGCCGTTATCTACCCGACTCCATCTTTCACGCCACTTTCAACTCCAAACTTAGCGGGATCATTGATTGCGTTAAAAAGAACCAGATACCAGCCGAGGCCTTCGCCCAAATGCCCCAAACTCCAATCCATAGCGATCTGCACGCTGGAAACGTTAAGTGGCAGGGCGATAACTGCACCGGTATTTTCGATTTTGATTGGTCGAAGATTGACGTTCGGCTCTTTGATATCTGTTTCGCCCTAATCTACTGCTGCTCCTCGTGGCGACCTGAGACCGATGGCATCTTGAGAATCGACGATTGTCGCTATTTTCTTGAAGGCTACAACAATCAGCTTAAATCTTTTGAAAAGGGTCTGGCACCCTTAAACGATACTGAAAGGAAATATTTTCCCTTGATGATGGGGGCCGCCTGTCAGTATCTGATAAATTGGTGCACGACTCTATATTTTTATGAGGATCCTGAAAAGGTCAACGATTACGAGGCGCTTTATTATTTACTCCACATAACTAGGCTGATGGAATGGATTGAGATCCATAAAGCCGATCTATCCGCCATTATGGACAATATTTAATCTACTCCGCCGTCCGTCCCTAGAGCCTTTTGGTTGACGGCGGGTTAAACTGTTGCTAGCTTTTGGCTCTTAGGAGGTAACTTATGAGCTTATTGTCGGCTCAAGCTGTTTTGGACGCCAAGCAGCTCAAGCACGCCAAGAGAGGAATCTTGGCCGGGATTTTATCGGGAATTCTTTGGGGCGCTTCAGGCACCGTTTTAGGGGCTGCGCTTGGCTTTGAGCCCTTTACCAGCATGACGACGGACGGCTTAGATACTAAACATGCCTTGGCCATCATGGTAGCCATGGCCTTGTGCGGAGCATTTTTGCACGACGCCTTCGCTGCTATTTGGGTGGGCGTAAGTAACATTCGGGCCGGAAAGTTTAAAGAGTATGGTCGCTCTTTAAGGACTAAACCAGGTCAGATGGTCTGTATCGGATCTATTTTAGGCGGGCCCATAGGCATGAGCGGCTATCTTTTGGGCATCACCTTGGTTAACAGTGCCTACGCTTTACCAATTACAGCAGCCTATCCGGCGGTGGCTGCGGTTTTGGCCACTATTTTCTTTAAGGAAAAAAATCCGGCCCGCGTTTGGATTGGAGTGGTATTGTGTATTTTAGGCTCCTTTTTGGTTTATTACGCCCCTACGGAAGCCGAAAAGGGACCCTTTTTCGCTATAGGTCTCATTCTAACCACGTTGGCCTGCATAGGCTGGTCTTCGGAAGGTCTACTCTCCACTTATGGCATGGACATGTTAGATCCCGATATCGCTTTGGGTATTAGGGAAGGCGTTAGCGCCATAATGTATTTTATCTTTGTTTTACCGATAACCACTCTTTATCTGACGGCAAATTTTGGACCCACCCCCATCTGGGAGACGGTCATGAAGGTCATGACCACCTCGGCCCTGCCTATTTACGCCTTCGGCGGATTTTTAGGCGGCTTTTCCTACGTTTACTGGTATAGGGCTCTTAATATGACGGGTGTGGCTCGGGCCATGGCACTTAACGTCACCTACGCTTTGTGGGGCGTTATTTTTGGGGCCGTTTTCACTGGAATCGACATCACCATATATCTTGGCATCGGCGCTTGCTCCATCGCAATCGGAGCGATCTTGGTTTCGGCCAACCCCCGCGAGCTATTTCAGCTGCGCGAAACTAAGTAAGGAGGTTAGTCATGGCCGTATTACCCCTTAGGTTTAGAATCCTACATCTTCTCAATCAAGCCGATGGTAAACCCATTAAGATGACCGAAATCTATAAGGCCCTCTATGACGAATACTCCGGTGAAGGCCAGTTCAGCCTCGAGATGATGGAGCACCACCTTATGAGCATCAAAGCGGTGGGCCTCATCGACGCAGTCGAGCCCTATTTCGACGAAAACAAGGAGGCCCGGTACCAGTACGTCATCACTCAGACTGGTCGGGAGAGAACCAAGTATCTACCTAAAGACCTTTAGCTGCTTTCCGGCGGAAAAATCTTTTTTTTCGCCGGAACATTTTAAAATCCTTTAAAAAAGACGATCCAAACAATATATTCCAATCTTAACTGGTTTTTGTTTAACAGATATTAAATAACGCATTGACGCGTGTTATTTTATCTGCTAAAATAAAATTAGTTGAGGCCAAAGAGCCTTAAAAAATGCTTTAAAATGTTTAGATAGTTTAAAAACAGATATATTTTTTGAAAAATACTCAAAAAATATTATTTCCAGTTTAATTTCTCTTTACGGTCTTTTTTAAATATCTGTTCACAAATGTGAACGTTTAAGGGCCGTTCACAAGTGAGAACGTTGCGGATCCAAGCCTATTGATAGGGACGACACATACTGCAACAATGTAGCCCCCTATCGGAGCTTAGTAATTTTAACAATAATTCAAGTTAAAATATATGGTTGGAGCAGAGAGCTAAGTAGAAACCTCAAAAGAACTAATGTTAAGTTCTTAAGGGTATGCTAAAACTTAATTACAACTCGAAAGTCGCTACCAGCCGCAACCTGAGGAAAAAAGACTTGGTGAACGGTTACGTTAAATAAAAAAACTCCCATCGGGGGGGCGACGGCTTCTTTTTAGGCGGCTTAAGTCTGTAGGCGCGAGCCTTGCGCTAACGACCTCGTCCGCGCTTCTTAACGATTGGTTCTGACGAAGTGGTTTAAGTTTCTAACCTCACCGATAACAACTGACTGGCTCGTCACAAACTAAAGGAGGCCGAGACCCTAAAAGAGCCTAAGGTCGTCGGCACCGCAGGGAAGATATGAATTTTTTTAATTTTTTCAGTCAAGAGGAAAAACAACTAATCCACCGGGCCTCGCTTACTATTTTGGAAGAGACAGGCATGACGGTGAAAAACCCCGAGGCCGTAGAGATTTTTAAAAAGCATGGCTGCCTCGTCGACGGTAATCGGGTCAAGTTCCCAAGTAAAATCGTCGAGGAAAAGATGACCTCGGTTCCCCCTACCTATACTTTTACGGCCAGGGAACCTAGTTTAGACGTGACTTTACCCGTTCATAGGCCGGTTATAGTGACCGGATCGTCAGCCCCTAACGTGATAGACCCTATAACCGGGGAAGAGAGACGTGGGACTAGCCGGGACGTGGCCAACATCGGCTACCTTATAAACGAGCTAAAGGGTTTCGACGTTTTTTCTATCTCAATTTTAGCCGACGACGCGCCCCCCGATATGAGATCGCTCTACCGCTTTTATCCGGCCCTTAAAAACTGCAAAAAACCTGTTAGAAGCAACACTCCAACTATTCCAGATCTCGAAAAAGTGCTCGAAATGGGCTATCTAATAGCCGGAAGTAAAGAGGCCTATTTTGAAAGGCCCTTTATTAATCACCATTATTGCCCAGTAATTTCGCCTTTAACCTACGACGTGGAGTCGACGGCTTCGGTTATACACCTAGCTAAACTAGGCCTCCCTGTTTATGGTACCATCGTCCCTAACGCCGGTATGACTTCCCCGATGAGTTTACTTTCCACCGTAGCGCTTGGAAACGCTGAATTTTTATCTTTAGCCTTTTTGATGCAGGCCATTAAACCAGGCTCTGGCGTGATTTATGCCGTACTTTCCACCGTCGCTGACATGCGCAATGGCGACTATGCCCCCGGGGCGATAGAGACGGGGGTTTTGCATATGGGCCACGCTGAGATGGCTAGGTTTTATAACGTTCCTAGCGGAGGCTATATTGGACTAACCAACTCTCAATCTAACGATGTTCAAAACGGTTACGAGACTAGCCTTAACACCTCCGCCGTCCTTTTGGCCGGGGCGGAT
>JAITQT010000495.1 GCA_031288745.1 Deltaproteobacteria bacterium | reverse complement strand
AACTTAAGGGTATGCTAAAACTTAATTACAACTCGAAAGTCGCTACCAGCCGCAACGTGGGGAAAAAAAAACTTGGTGAACGGCTACTTTTTTTGTCAATATCAATAAAAATTTTGAGCTTCTGACCAGTGTAGCCACCAGATGGAACTATAGGGAGGATCACATTATCTGACCAATGTCAGACAAAATTTTTTTGCTCCATCCTTAAAGCCTGTGCCCATCGGCAGTTTGCAAGGAACTCCCAATGAATTAGCTAAGTGACCTGAGCGCTATACCCAGATTGAGATATACTTTTACTTACTGAGTAAGGTAGCCTCTTAGCAGTATATTACAACATATTGCACAAGAAATTTAAGATAGCCAGTGACAATGGGTTTTTCGCTAAAGCTACTTTTTTACGAGAGCCTCGTTGTTTCCTAAAGTTGTGAACCTTGGTTACCAATCTACACCCAAAGATAGATAGTGATTTCGCTCGCTTTTCTTCCCTTGGCCAGCCCCTTTTTTAAAACCATCCGCCTTTCTAACGCTTGCCCTACCCACCAAAACCCTATGGGCCATTTTACTTTTTAAAACTTATCGTTATCGGCCTCATTGAAAAGCCCCCAACAGGCCCTTACTTGCTTTTTCGCAAATAACTTGTAATATCACCGGTAAGGCATTATATTTAATCTAACGGTTGGAATAAAAAAGTCTTATATTTTATCGCCTTTTTTCTCTTGATTCGGAGAGCTACCAAATTGATCCTTAAAACCTCATTATTTAAACAAACCTACCAATTTAAAGACGTTAAAGACGTCCTGGCCAAGGCTAACGAACAGCGTTCGGGAGATACCTTGGCTGGAGTGGGCGCAGGCACCATGGCCGAGAGAGTGGCCGCTAAACAGGTCCTCTCTGAACTTCTAGTGAGCGATCTTAGGGAAAACCCAGTGGTTAACTACGAAGACGACGAGGTCACTAGATTAATCCAAGACGACCTTAACGAACCGATTTACCAATCAATAAAAAACTGGTCTTTGTCAGAATTAAGAGAGTTTCTCCTTTCAAACGCGATTAGCGGACAAGACATTAAAAGAATTAGCCGAGGACTAACCTCCGAAGTCGTGGCCGGGCTAGCTAAGTTAATGACTAATCTTGATCTTGTTTACGGGGCCTCTAAAATTAGTGTGACTGCCCGCTGTAACACCACCATAGGTCAAAAAGGCACCTTAGCCATTAGGCTTCAGCCCAACGACACTACCGATAATTTAGAGGCTATAACCGCTTCACTCTACGAAGGGCTTTCTTTTGGCTGCGGCGACGCGGTTATCGGCCTTAACCCGGTAGAAGACACGGTGGAAAACACTAAAAAAATCCTTGGTCTTTTCCAAGAAGTTAAGACTCGCTTCAATATCCCCACCCAGATCTGTGTTTTAGCCCACGTAACCACCCAAATGGAAGCTGTCCGCCAAGGGGCCCCGGCAGATCTTATATTCCAAAGCATCGCTGGCTCTCAAAAAGGAAACGAGGCCTTTGGCGTTAACTTAGCCACTCTTGACGAGGCCTTGGATTTAGCCCTAAAACAGGGGCAGGCTAGCGGGCCCGACGTTTTATATTTTGAAACAGGACAGGGCTCAGAGCTTTCCTCCGACGCCCACCACGGTGCCGATCAAGTGACTATGGAAGCGCGTTGTTACGGCTTAGCTAAACGCTATCATCCTTTTTTGGTTAACACTGTGGTCGGCTTTATTGGGCCGGAGTATCTTTACGATTCTAAACAAATCATCAGGGCCGGCCTAGAGGACCACTTCATGGGTAAACTAACTGGCATCTCTATGGGCTGCGATGCTTGCTACACTAACCACGCCAAAGCCGACCAAAACGATATTGAAAACTTAGCTGTCCTTTTAGCCGCCGCTGGCTGCAATTATTTTATGGGTATCCCCCACGGCGACGACATTATGCTAAACTACCAGTGCACCAGTTATCACGACGCCCCCACTCTACGGCAACTGTTAAACCTTTCCCCCATACCGGAGTTCGCTCAGTGGTTAACCAAAATGGGGATTTGGGAAAATGGTTCTCTCTCCGAGCGGGCTGGCGACGCCTCTATATTCGCTTTAAAAGGCTAAGATTTGGTATCGTTATATGTCAAATATGGTTGATAAAAATCTCTTAAAAAAAATCATTCTTGAAACCTTGTTTGAGGAAGGTTATTTTAAACCAAGCCTTGCCCCCAACACCACTGTTCCCCCAGTTCAATCCCCAGCTCCGATCAAGTCCCTAGAGGTTGAGAGTCAATCTCTAGCCGATCTGGGCCTGATAGATCTAAAAACAGTCGTTAAGGTTCCCCACCCAGCTAACCTAGAGGCCCTCCAAAGCTTTAGACGCTCCACCGCAGCCCGGGTAGCCGTTTACAGAGCTGGCCCACGCTACTTAACCGATACCTGGCTTAGGTTTAGAGCCGATCATGCGCTGGCCACCGACGCAGTCTTTACCGAAATATCCCAAAAGTGGTTGGAGGATAATAATCTGCCCTCCTTTAAAACCTTGTGCTCTAGTAAGGACGAATTTTTGACCCGGCCCGATCTGGGTCGCCAATTAGATATTGAAGAGCAAGAAAAAATAAAGAAAATTGCTTCAGGCTTCAAAGTGGTTATCTATATAGCTGACGGCCTATCGACCACGGCGGTGGCGGCCAACGCCCTAGACGCGCTTAAGGCCATCGTGGCCGGGCTTAGTTTAAAAAATATAAAGGTAAACCCACCGTTTTTCGTCCAATATGGCCGGGTGGGCACTCAAGACGTTATATCAGAAATTACTAGCTGCGAAGTTATTGGCGTCTTAATTGGAGAAAGGCCTGGCCTAGTTACTAGCGAAAGCATGTCGGCATATTTAGCCTACCGGGCCACTGTCAACATGGCCGAGGCCAGGCGTACCGTGGTTTCTAACATCCATAAGGGCGGCACTCCCGCAGTGGAAGCGGGTAGTTATATTTCCGAGATAATCTTAAAAATGCTAGAAAACAAAGCTAGCGGGCTCGATCTTAAGCTTTAAAATTTGATTTTTAATTTTATCTGATCCTTTCACCCTCGTCATACTTTGGTTTGGCCATTTTCCTTTTAATTTGAGTAACCGTTCACCAAGTCTTTTTTCCCCACGTTGCGGCTGGTAGCGACTTTCAAGTTGTAATTAAGTTTTAGTATACCCTTAAGTTCTTAACATTAGTTCTTTTAACGTTTCTACTTAGCTCTCTGCTCCAACCATATATTTTAACTTTGATTAATGATAAAATTACTAAGCTCCTATAGGGGGCTACCTTGCTGCGGGAGGTGTCGTCCCTTTCAATAGGCTTGGCACCGCAGCGTTCTCTCTTGTGAACGGGCCCTTAAACGTTCACATTTGTGAACGGACACAAAAATGACTTTAAAAATAAGCGTTTTAGGCGCTAGTGGCTCAATCGGCCGAGCGGCCCTTAGTTTAGCCCTTAGCTTTAGCGATCTTTTAGAAGTAACCGCTTTAGCCGCCCATAGTAACCTGGCCATCTTAAACGAACAAATTCGGCTCTTTAAACCGGCTTTAGTTTCAGTTTCTACTGATGAGCTTAGGCGCGAGTTAGCTTCTCTTTTAGCAGATTTACCGCGCTCTCTTCAGCCCGAACTAGTCTTTGGGGAAAGCGGGCTAATCTCGGCCGCTATTGATAGCGGTGCCCAAATGGTTGTTTCAGCCGTAGTCGGAGCCGCGGGTCTTAAGCCCACTTGGGCTGCGGTTAATAGCCATCTTAAGGTGGCCTTGGCTAATAAGGAAAGCTTAGTCTTAGCCGGCGATCTTATTATGGGCAAGGCCTTAGGCACTCTCTCACCCATTGATAGCGAGCACTCGGCTATCTTTCAAGCCCTCGGCGGGCGCTTAAGGGTCCCGGAACTAAAAAAAATTATCTTAACCGCCTCCGGCGGACCCTTTAGAGGCTTTAGCCGAAAAGATCTTGAATCAGTTACTCGTCAAATGGCCCTTAAGCACCCCACTTGGTCTATGGGGCCTAAAATAACCGTAGATAGCGCCACTATGATGAACAAAGGCTTAGAAATTATAGAAGCCCACCATCTCTTTGGCTTAAGCTATGACCAAATCGAAGTTTTAGTTCACCCCTTAAGCCTTATCCACTCTATGGCCCAATTTCACGACGGTTCTATACTCGCCCAATTAGGCCCAGCGGATATGCGTTTAGCTATAGCCTACGCCCTTAGCTATCCAGAGCGCTGGCCAATTGTTGAAAGGGCCGAACGCCTAAGGGCCAAAAGCTATAAAGAGGAGTTAGACCACAAAAAAAAGCCCGAGGGGGCCGTAAAAGACCTCTCAGACTATCAAGCTCTTAGCTCTATACCTGATTTAAGTTTTGAGCCGCCAGATCTGCACGCCTTTCCCGCCATGGCCTTAGCCCAAGCCGCAGGCCGGGCCGGGGGCCTTGCCCCTTCTATATTAAATGGGGCCAACGAAGAGGCTGCGGCGGCCTTTTTAGACCAAAAGCTTAGTTTTATTGGAATTTCGGAGGTGGTGGGAGAGTGCTTAGAACGGCTTCATAGCGATGAGCGTTTAGAATCAATAGATCAGGCCTTAGAAGCCGATCAAAGGGCCAAGGCCTTGGCTAAACAATTAATCGCTAAACGCTTTTAGACTTCTTAAAAATATCTAATTAAGCCGATATTTTAGATGTAACTTATTTAAGGATGATATATCAAATACTTTTCTTTCTTTTTTAGCACTAATAAACTTTCTGAAATATATTCATTTATAAGCATTGATTTGTCAACAGCGTTTTTTTCACTTTTACTGCGAACTAAAGTCATTACTTTTTGTCTTGGACACAATATTTTAATTTTTCTCTTTAAGCTATCATACCATCTTCTTTCTTCTTCTGTTTCCTTATATAAGGAACCGTCTGGATATTTACCAGCTGTTTGATACCAAAGCCTCCCCGGGTGAATTTCTTTTTTATCCTCAAAGATGCGAGTTGGTGTAAACTCTATTGTTGAAGAAAAAAATCTATCTACATGATATTTACCGTCTCTTAATTTTTTAAAGCGTATTTCGCCTAAATCAGGACGAGATATCCATACTGTTTTGCTCCTAGATAGAGATGAAACTCCTAATTTATCAACTCTATCAATTTTATCGCTGTATAATAAAATATTAGTATTTTTTGCGATAAACTTGTTAAATTCAGTAAACGCTTCTTTATCCATATAAAAATTAACGTGTCTGCTCAATGTTCAATCCTACATTTTTTAAGGCCTCTTAAAAACCTAAAATTGGTCTGGCCTTAAAAATTTATCCTTAATTTACGTACCTCCATAAGAGAGGACGGGTCTTTGGCTAGCTCAGCCTTGTTATCAAGGCTGGGTCAACCAATTAACGAAGTAATAGACTGGGGCTAGATTAAATAAAAGAGAATCAAGCCTATCCCAGACGCCCCCGTGCCCTTTTAGGATATTAGAAGTGTCTTTGATACCCATAGCCCGCTTAATAGACGACTCGAAAAGATCCCCAAAAGTTCCCCAAACCCCTAAAAACAACCCTAAAAGAGCTAAATAAAACCAATTAAACTGCAAAGGTAAAAAATTAGCCGATAGGCCACCGACTATAAAACTAACTAGACAGCCGCCCATAAAGCCTGAAATAGTCTTGTTGGGGCTTATTTTGGGGTAAAGTTTAGGCCCGCCCAGCCTTGAGCCCACGTAAAAAGCGGCCGTGTCGTTTAAAGAGGTCACTAAAACAATAAAGAACAGCCAGTTGGCCCCGTGGTCGAGCTGCTTGATGAGCATGATAAAGGAGAGAAAAAAACTTAAATAGATTTGACCTAAGCAGTAGCGGCTCAACAAGTTAACCGAGACCTTATCGTTTTCCTCAGCCAAAACGCGCATAAGATAGGCCCCGCCTAAAATTAAGCTAGCCGCTAAACCCGCGCTTTGACCGTCAGCCCCAAAAAACGAGGCCCCGAGTATAGTGCAGTAAAAGCCCGTTAAGGCTAAGATAAACAGCCCTCGGCGCTCGCGCCCTAGAAGGTTAAAGCTAAACTCTTTCCAAGCTAGAGTGCCTAAAACCATGGTTAAGGCTAAAAGGAAAAGCTTGTTGGTTAAAAATATAACCGCTAACGTCGGAGGAATCAGGACTAAGGCCACCAACCAGCGACTAAGTTCTTGTGATTTTTTCGGATTCGCTTCGCTCACGCTCGCTCCTCTTATCGATCAACGCCTACGGCCGACCAAAAAGACCGAAAACCGCCCTAGGACCGCTAGGCTAGCCATTTAAGCCCGCCTTAAGGCCTTAGGCTGTAGGTTAACCGTCGCCTGGGTAAAGTTAAGGTGGATGGTCACCTCGAAAAATTGACTTTTTTTATTTCTAATTTTTATATAAAACTAACTAAAATAAACTAATTTTCTTTAATTAACCTCATAGACCAAGAAGATACTTTTTCATCCTTAAGAAAACTAAAGCCTCTATTGCTATACTCTCCCTTGCCCACTCTAATATGCGCTTCCTGCCCCCAATAGACCCCTGAGCGCGACTGGGAAGGCGTTAAGATGGTATCTTCTACTACCACAAAGAGACCAAAAAGCGGCTCAGGGCCACCAGTCATCGACTTCCATTCAGTATAATTTTTATTCTCACTAAAAGGGACCACTTCGTAGCGGGCCTCAAAATCGCGTTTATCTTCTCCGCTTATATTCATGCGCGTCTCTATGGTCCACAAGCCCGGCTCGTGGATAACCACTATTTCACCTCCGTAACTATGGGGGTTTTCTTGTCTATCATAAAACAACCCCTTGGCTGACCATAACCCAGGCTCAAAAAGATAATTATGAGAGTACCTCACCTGTTCACCTTTCTAAAAGTTTATTTTAGGCTTTTTTTCTAATAAACCTAGAACTTTTTTTATTCTTGCCTGACTTTGGTATAACCGATTCTGAGCCTCTCTAGAGTAAACAAAGGCCCTAGCTAAGGTTTCCCTAGCTTCCTCAATGGAGGCTCTTCGGCGACAAATTAAGAGTAAATCGTGACCAGCCATAAAACTCTCCAAGGCCGCCGGACCTATTTCAGATTTAATGGCCACCGCCCCCATCTCTAAATCGTCGGTTAATACCAAACCGGTAAAGCCTAGATTCTCTCTTACGAGCCTTAATATCCGCGGAGAAAAAGTGGCTAATTTTTTTCTATCTAAAACCGGATAGAGGCAGTGGCTGGTCATAATCAGCTCTAAGCCGCTACCTATTAAGCTCTTAAAAGGTCTAATATGAGATTTTTCAAGTTCAATAGAGCCTAAATTAACCTCAGAAAAAAGTAGATGGGGGTCGTTTTTGGCTGCCCCTAGCCCAGGAAAGTGTTTAGCGCAGCACAAGAGCCCTCCCGCCTTAAAGCTCTTGATAAAAGTTAGGGCCTTTTGGATCACAATTTGAGGGTCTGCGGAAAACGTTCGGCTACCCATAAATCCATGGCAATCTAGATCCACTGACGGAGCTAAATTTAAGTTAAAGCCCATTTTAGCATGTTCGCTAGCGCTTAAAGATAATTGCCTTTGGAGTTCGCTCTCTTCTATTTTAGCTTGCTCTCTGGCCGAAGGGAGCTGAGTAAACGGCTCGGGCAACCTTTTAACCGTGCCTCCCTCATTATCAATGGCCACTATTAACTCTTGTCCGGTAACCTCTAAGGATCTTTGCTTAAGAGTTTCTATTTGCTCTCTTAACTCCTCCGCTCCGCCCAGGGGATAATTGCGGGCAAAAAAGATCAAGGCGGCCGGGGCGATATCTTCTATTAACTTAAGCGGCTCTCTAAGATCCTTACCTTCCCAGCCGATCATCATAACTGACCCTGCCCCTTGAAGGGCTTTTTCGGGGCTAAGGTCCCCGCTTTTTTTTTCTAGCGGCTTTATTTTTTTCTTCCCCTTATTTTTTCTCTTAATCTAGCTCTTTATATTTTAGCTGAATGAATTTGTTCAAAAATAGACGAATAAATATGGCCAAGGATTGTGACAGAAAACTGGTCGATATATCCAAACCATATTAATCTTTTTCCTAAAAATAAATTTTATAGGCCGAAAAAATTCGTGTTTTTAATTTACTTAAAAAGTAACCATTCACCAAGTTTTTTTTTCCTCACGTTACGGCTGGTAGCGACTTTCGTGTTGTAACCCAAATTCCCGGAAATGTGGCTACATCATTGTGGCTACATCTTTGCTCGGTGGCAGACCCACTAGCGGCTAGGCTGTGTATGTAAGATACCAAATATCATATTACGTTAAA
>JAITQT010000282.1 GCA_031288745.1 Deltaproteobacteria bacterium | reverse complement strand
TTTGTAACAGAGCCTTATTACTAGTTAATTTTTTTGACTATTTTGATTTTAAGAGGTTTTTGCGCTTCGATCAATTATGCCTTACGTAAAAAGCTTGGTTTGCGAAATTCAAGCAATTTGGTCGAAAAGGCTAACGATGTGGTTGTAGCAAAACGTCAAAAGAACAATGATATGAGCTGGAGTGTTGAAGGAAGTACCAGCCTAGCAACCGTTACTTGTGTCAGAGCCAATGGCAATCTTAAAAGCTGGACTGAAAATAAATCCATCCCTTTCAAGCTGATTCCTTACCCAGCTAAAGATGCGGCTCCTCCCCTGGCTGAAGCAGCCTAGGTTTCCAATTGCACAGTTGGAAAATTTTTAAGCAAAAACCTACCCCGGCCAGGCCTGGGCCGCTAAAATTTTACCTTAGCTACGGTTTTTTTTTAATCGTCTTTGGTTAGTAAACAAATGAAAGACGGCTGGAAGCTTTATAGGGAGCCAAAGGTAAAGGCCATAAGGAGATAATTTAGGGATTTGTCAGAGCCAATGCTATAAAATAAGGGTCTAAATTTTAAGCAACCTGCGGGTTTTAAAGTCAAAAAAAAGTCAGGCTAAAACGCGAGTTATAAAACCCTATTGACTTAAGTTGAATTTATGGTATATTGCAACTAGTTCTCATTAAACAGAGAATTTGCTAGATTGCTTAATCTTCATAATAAGATTAAGGCCTAAAACCAGAGGCCTAGCTAAGGACAAAAAGACCTAACTCTCGACTAGGCCAGCTTAGGAGCAATAATGCAATCGGTTATAGTCGTCATCGTGGTGGTTGCCGCCCTAGCCCTCACTGTCTATAAAATTTTTTTCAAGCCCTCTTGCAGCTGCGGTTGCGGCGGCTCAAAGCGCAAAGATAGCCATAAACCTTGCCCAAAGTTGGAGCCTTAGCCAAACCTCTCGCTCTTGAGCTAATAACTTCGGCCGGCTAAGCGCATTTAGTAGTGTTAGCTGATAAGTAACTATTCACCTTTTTATGTTTAGTAGGTTGCAAGACCTCCCACATTGGGCCAGAGTCTGCCTAAAGGAATTATCGCGAAACAAATTAGTCTAACCGCTGGCCATAATTTTCCCGAAGTTAAACTAAATATGATCGAAGCGCAAAAAGTCCCCTTTATCAGTCTTTAAATTTGTAACATAGTCTTCTCACTAGTTAATTTTTTAGACTATTTTGCTTTTAAGAGGTTTTTGCGCTTCGATCAAATATGAACCATTAGGATTTGCATCAAGTAATAAATCCGCCATAAGGTCTTTATTGTTAAGACTCTTCAGAAAGGCGCGGTGGGGAAAAAAAAGACTTGGTGAACGGTTACGATTGTTATAAAAGATTTCCCGCGCTATAGGCTATGAAAAAACTAAATTTCCTATCTCTTTAAGACGTTAGCGAAAAAAAAATATTTTCAACACTCTTCCTTATTTTAAAGTTTTTTTCTACCCTCAGCCAACTCGATTAACTTCTTCCTCCTAATCAAAAAAAGAGCTAGAGATGACTTGGCAATTGTTAAATAAATAAATTTAATTTCTTTAAATCTAATTTAAATTTTATATATGGAGAATAATTTTAATGTCCTCTCTACCAGTTATGACTTTAAGGTCGCTCAAAAAAGGTCAGAAGGCCGTCATAGCCGACGTTACAGCTGACGGAGAAATGGGCCGCCGTATAAGAGACATGGGCTTGGTTCCAGGTATTCAAATCCAATGCATGGGCCGGGCACCTTTGATGGACCCCGTGGCCTTGAGGCTAATGGGCTTCACCCTCACTTTGCGCAACCGTGAGGCTGACCATATCAATGTGAGAACCTAGGGCTAAAATCTGGGCCCCCGTACTTCTTCTAGCTTCTAGCCTCAAATTAAGCCAAACGCCACATAATTAGCTGCTATTAACAATAAAATTCTCTAAAAAAGAGACTTATAGTTATTTTGCATTTATTTATCTTGATGATTATTCTATATATATCTTTATTAAGGATCAATCACTCATGACCTTACCGGCAAACCACTTTATTGCCATAGCCGGAAATCCAAATTCCGGTAAAACCACTGCTTTTAATCGTTATACCGGTGCCCGTCAACATGTTGGCAACTATCCAGGCATTACCGTAGAACAAAAACAAGGCTACGCCCATTTAGACGGCATTGAAATTTCTTTAGTCGATTTACCTGGCACCTATTCCTTAACCGCCTATTCAATGGAAGAGGTGGTAGCTAGACGCGTGCTGGCTGATGATAGGCCCGGAGCGGTCATAGACGTTATAAACACTGGGGTGCTAGAGCGCAATCTTTATCTTTCCGTTCAAATGATGGAGATGGGTATCCCCTTGGTCCTGGCCCTGAATATGATGGATGAGGCCAAGGCCCACGGCATAGAAATAGACTACAAACAACTAGAGCAGAACACCGGCTTACCGTGCGTGCCCATGATAGCCAGAAAAGGCGACGGCTTAGACGAGGCCTTAAGGAGCGCGGTCGAACTAGCCAAAAAGACTAATGGAAGAATAAAACCCCTCGAACTTTCTTTTGGTCCAGATATAGACGCCGCCCTCTTAGAGATGACGCCCATCATCGAAGAGGCTAAACTCTTAACCGACCGCCATCCCGCTCGATGGATAGCCACCAAATTTTTAGAAGCCGACGAAGACGTCATAAGCTTAGCCACCAAAGCCGATAGAGCCACGACCGAAAAACTAAATAAAATTTGCTCTAAAGTCGCGACCCACCTTAATACCACGGCCAAAACCTATCCAGAAGCCATCATTGCCGATTATCGCTACGGTTGGATTCATAGCGTCCTTAGTAACGGCGTGCTTAAAGGGGCCGACGAACTAATGGAGCGGACCGTCTTTTCCGATAAGCTCGATTTAGTTCTAACCCACAAGGTGGCCGGGCCCGTTATTCTCATAGCTGTTCTCTACGCAATGTATTTTCTGACCATCGAAATTGGTAACTACCCCTTAGAATGGATTAATTCCTTATTCGATTGGCTACACCGCTCAGTTGGAAGCGTCATGAGCGAGGGCCCCCTTAATTCTCTTATCACCGACGGCATCATCGCCGGAGTGGGCGGTGTTTTAAGTTTCGTACCACTTATCATGATAATGTTTATGTTTTTAGCCGTTTTGGAAGACTCTGGTTACATGGCCAGAGTGGCCTATATCATGGACCGAATATTTAGGCTCTTTGGTCTCCACGGGGCTTCAATTATGCCCTTCATCATTGCCGGAGGTATTGCCGGAGGCTGCGCCGTGCCAGGAGTCATGGGTGCCAGGACCTTGCGCTCGCCTAAAGAGCGGCTAGCTACTATTTTAACAGCCCCCTTTATGACCTGCGGTGCCAAAATACCAGTCTTCTTGCTCTTCGTAGGGGTCTTTTTTCAAGATAATCGAACTTCAGTCTTGTTTCTCGTTACCTTAAGCGGCTGGGCCGTAGCCTTGATAGTGGCGAGGATCCTTCGCTGGACCATAATTAAAGGCGAACCCACCCCCTTTGTTATGGAGCTACCGCCTTACCGCTATCCGGTTTTATCAGGCGTGCTCATCCATACTTGGGAGCGTACCTGGCAATACATCAAAAAAGCCGGAACAGTCATTTTAGGCATCTCTATCTTACTATGGGCGGCCATGACCTACCCGGGGCTAACCGACGAAGCTAAAGATAACTACATATCCCAGCGCGAGGTAGTGTACAATAATAGCGCTCTAACCGACGAGCAAAAGGAAGAGCAAATAGTTGAAATAAATAATACTGAGGCCAAAGATTCCCTCGACTGCTCATTAGCCGGGAAAGTTGGTAAAGCGGTGGCCCCGTTAACCGCCCTAAGCGGCTTTGACTGGCAGACTAATATCGCCCTAATTGGCGGTGTGGCCGCCAAAGAGGTAGTGATATCCACTTTAGGCACGGCTTACTCCCTAGGTGAAGTAGACGCCGACGCTTCGGAAGCTTTAGCTGATAAAATCAAAAAAGATAGTCACTGGACTAAGGCCAACGCCATTTCGCTCATGATCTTTACCCTCTTGTATTCTCCCTGTTTCGTAACCTTGATGGTTATAAAACGAGAGACTGGCAAATGGCGCTGGACGTTTTTTAGTCTGTTTTTTAACCTAGCTTTGGCCCTGGCTTTATCAACGGTGGCCTACCAGATGTTCAAATAAAGCCTGAAAGACTATTCTGACCATATTTCAAGCTTAAGGCTTACCAAACTAGGCCAAAAGCGTCAAAAATATTTCCAACTGTGCAATTGGAAACCTAGGCTGCCTCAGCCAGGGAAGGAGCCGCATCTTTAGCTGGGTAAGGAATCAACTTGAAAGGGATTGATTTATTTTCAGTCCAGCTTTTAAGATCGCCATTGGCTCTAAAACAAGTAACGGTTGCTAGGCTTTTACTTCCCTCAACACTCCAGCACATACCATTGTTCTTTTGACGTTTTGCTACAACCCATCGTTAGCCTTTTCGACCAAATTGCTTGAATTTCGCAAACTAAGCTTTTTACGTAAGGCATAATTCGGAATATAATTACGGACCCGTTCCAAATATTTAATCAACTCGTCGAGTTTGGTAGCGTTCTTTACTTTTGATTTGTCCACGTTTTTCAACGCCTTGATTGCTTGTTAACATTACCGTACCAAAGCATGGGGAAGATTATCCTGAGAAAATCGTTACGAAGTTCTCTACTCTTAAAAGCCATACTTGATCGAAGCGCAAAAACCTCTTAAAAGCAAAACAGTCTAATAAATTAACTAGTAATAAGAACATGTTACAAATTTAAGGACTGATAAAGGGGACTTTTTGCGCTTCGATCAAGGGTAGGCTAAAACTTAATTACAACTCGAAAGTCGCTACCAGCCGCAACGTGGGAAAAAAAAGACTTGGTGAACGGTTACTTTCTCAATAACTTTATTTTGCTTTGATAGTACGCCTTAAAATCCTAACCAAATGTTCTTTTCAATTTGATCTCCTCTCCTACGGCCTAAGGCGATATAACCCTAAGGCGAATAACAAATTCCATCGCCCCGTTTTTTTGGATCGCAAAGCCGATAACGGCCTAAAACGCGCCCTAATTATGGTCAGGCGGGCCTCTAATCGTTCAACGCTTCAAAAAGCTAAGGATAGAGATCTTTGGGCGCTAGCCTTGACAAGGGTGATGGGCTAGAGTATTATTGAAAAATAAAAAATAAATTCTCACATAAAATTTAGCATATTTTTTTTTAATTATTCTAATTTTGTAGTGCTATTTCTTTCAAAATTTGATCCGATTGTCCATCTATCAACCTTTAGGTGTTTGTGCTGGAAAAATTTGTCCAAGCATAGACGGTTAAATGTAGCCTAGGACTGACAGAAAACTTGTCCACTGCCTAAACGATATTTAAGCTATTTTTTCCCCTAAAAGTAAATCTTTAGGCCCAGAGCAAGATTAAGGTCCCCTCAGGTATTTTTTATTTTTTTGGACCACGGGTTATACTTTTCGTGGTAAAACTGAACCAGAATGGTCTCCTTTTTACTGGTAATATCTAGCTGGACAA
>JAITQT010000464.1 GCA_031288745.1 Deltaproteobacteria bacterium | reverse complement strand
AATATCTCATTAACAAAAACCAAAGCCGCCTCAAAGACGTGGTCAGGTTTTTTATCGAAGCGGGCATGGGTACCAGGGCCTACGCGATTATAGAACAGGAAAAGGTTGGAAGGCTAGTGGACGCGCCGCCGGACGAGCGGCGTTTACTCTTAGACGAGGCCGCCGGCATCACCCGCTATAAGGAACAAAAAAAAGAGAGCTTAAAGCGCATTGAGTCGGCCGAACAAAATCTGACTACGATTTCAGCTATGATATCCGAATCAAAAAAACAATTAGCCGTCGTTTCTAGGGCTGCAGCCAAAGCCTCTCGTTGGAAAGCCATGCGGGAGGAACTTAAGACTTTGGAATTGACGTTAGCGGCAAAAAAACATCTTAGCTTTACGGAAAATCTCGAGGGGCTGCGTGCTCAATCTATTGAAAATCAAAAGGCTATATCTTTATTAGAAGCCAAACAGCGTCAAGCTGAGCTTGAAATTGACGATATAAGGCTAAAAGAAAATCAATTAGGCCAGAGCTTGGAAGAACAATTGGGACTTTGGCATAACCGTAAAAACTCCTTCGATCAACTAAGCCTTGAACTTGATCACCTTTTAGACGGGAATCAAAACGCTTCCGAAAGGGTATTAAGAGTTAAAGAAGAATCCGAGGGGCTTAACGAAGAAAACGAGCGTTATCTTAGCGATAAGGTTAATTTAGAGGCCAATATCGAGCAACTAACTAAAGAGAGCGAGGAGGCCGAGGAAACTAGAAATGAAATCAGAGAAGAGTGGCTGATTCTTAAAAACGATTGCGAAAGATTAGCTTTACTAACCAATCAGGTCAAAAAACAATACGAGGAGGCTAAGGACAAACAAAGAAAGCTAAGGGAAAATTTAGCCGGAACGGAGAGCCTTTATCAGCACTTTCTCGGCCGGCTCAAAAGTTTGGAGCTTGAGGATAATCAGGCGGAACAAACCTTAAGTGAAGCCAAAGATAAACTCGCGGCTAGAGAGCGCTTTAAAAAGGGCTTAGCCGATGAATTAACCCAAGCTGTCGAGCAAGTTAGTTTAAAAAAACAAGATAGCGCTCAAGCTCGATTTGAGCTAGAGCGCCAAGTTAAACGTTTAGGCGAAGCCGAAAAAAAAACCGCCACTCTATCTACTAAATTTGAAACCCTGGAAAATCTTAAAGACGGCGGCTTTGGTTGGTATCCTAAGGGAGTCAAAGCCCTTCTTAAGGATGACGAAATTCCAGGCCTATTGGGTCCAGTGGCTGAAAATATCTCCGTGCCCGACGGCTACGAGGCGGCGGCCGAGGCCTTTTTGGGTGAGCGTTTGGGCTGGATCTTAGTCGAAGACCGAGTGGCAGGTCTTAAGGCCCTTAAGGCCGCTAGAGAGAAAAATCTTGGTCGCTGCGCTCTTTTGGCCAAAGATAGCCTAGCCAACTCCGATCTGACGAGGGCCCTGTTGGGTCCAATTAAGGTTTGCGAAAGCCTGGGCGAAGAGGTTTTGGACGATAATAAATCATCGTTTCTTTCTAAAGAAGGCGACTTTATAGGTCAAGGTTTTTTAGCTGGCGGCAATGAAGCTAAAAGCGATCAAGATCAAAAAAACAAAGGCAGCGGTCTTTTGGGCCGTCTAAAAGAGTTGGAAGCAGTTAAAAAAGAGCTTAACCTAGCCGAAGCGGTCGCAGCCGCCGTCAAACGCGAACTAGACACTGTAAGAGAACTTTCGGTCCAAGCCGACGAAGCCCTCGCTGCCGCGGAAAGCCAAAAAAATTCTTTGGCCGCCGATTTAAGCGCGGCTGAATCCAAAATTTTACTGGCCTCCTCCGAGGTAAACGGTTTAGCTATTCGCAAAGATTCTCTGGCTTCCGAAATTGCTAAGACTGAGGCTGACTCGGCTGTTTGTTTGAAAAAAAAAGGAGAGGCTGAGGCTCAAATCCAAGATCTAGTTAATGAGGTTGCCTTCCTAGAAGAACAATGGCGAGAGGCTGCGGCTAACTCCGAGGGCCGAGCTGGCGATCTTGATGAATTAAGAGAGCGTGGGCAAGCGGCCGCTTCCAACGCCGATTCTTTATCAGAGAGGCTCGAGGGCCTTAAGCGCGAACAGGCCAGAGTCTGCTTATGGCTCGATAACCTTGCAGAGCGTCGCCTAAAACTTACAAGTTTGTTTGAGGAGCTGTCAGAGCAAATTAACGGTGCCGAGAGCCGGCGTAAAGAGATTGAAGCCCAATTGGAAGGAACGCCGGAGCTTTTGGCCCAAGACGAAAATAAGGTCGCCTCATATAGAGAACAAATAGCTCAGGCTAGATCTCAATTATCCTTAAAAGAAGATATAATGCGCGATATTAACCAAAAGCGTGATGAAGAGGCCCGAGAACTGAGCCGAATCGAGCGCGAGATCGCTGAAAATTATTACGGCTTAAAAAAAATCAATTCCGATCTTTTAAAAGACTGGCAAATCGTTTTTTTTGATCCCCTAAGGCCCGACTCGGAGTTTGACGAGCCTACGGAAAATCCTCCATCGCAAGATGTGTTAACTGAAAATTATTGGGAGGAGGAAGAAGAAGAGGAGGAGGAGGAGGGGGGGGAAGAAGAAGAAGAGGAGGATTTTGGGATAGAATCGTCAAATCAACAATCCTCAGAGGCTCAATCATTGGAGCTAACGGAAAATGATGGAAATCTCAATCAAGATATAAATACCCTAAAGTCAGTTGAACAAGGCCTTTCTCAAGATTCAAATACTCTTGAGGAAAACCAAGAGTTATTACCGCCTAACAAGCAAAACGATTTCGATATAGCGGTCTCGTCGGCCCCTAAACGCCTCGATCCTAACGAGATAGCCTCGGGCAATATTCCAGCAGAGGCTGAAGAAACTATTCAAAAACTGCGTGAGCGTTTGCTTTCTTTAGGCGATATAAATCCTGCAGCCATTGAGGAGGAAGAGGAGCTTAAAAAAAAGCTAGACTATCAACAAACCCAGTATGACGATTTGATAACGGCTATAAACCATCTTAAAACTTCCATCAATCGCATTAACCAGACCTGTCGTCAACGCTTTAACCAGACATTTAATCAGGCCAATCAAAAATTTAGAGAGCTTTTTCCCATCCTCTTTGAAGGCGGTGAGGGCTGGTTGACTTTAACCCAAGATAACGATCCTCTGGAAAGCGGGGTGGAGATTCACGTCCATCCACCGGGGAAAAAAATAACCGTTATGAGATCCCTTTCCGGCGGAGAAAAGACCCTTACCTCGCTGTGTCTTATCTTCGCTCTTTATCTGATAAAGCCTAGTCCGTTTTGCCTTTTAGACGAGGCCGACGCTCCGCTCGACGAAGCGAACATAGATAGATTTAACCGCCTTCTGAGAAGTCTCTCTGAGGCCTCGCAAATTATTATGGTGACTCATAATAAACGAACCATGCAAATTAGCGACACTCTCTACGGGGTCACTATGGAGACCCCGGGAGTTTCGAGGTTAGTGAGCGTTAATCTCGACGAAGCTGAGGAGTTAAAGAATGCTTGATTTTTTTCGCAAAAAGAAAAAAGACGTTCAAGAAAAGGTCCTTTCGCCCGACTCTACTGATGTGGAAACCAGTTGGCCTCAAGACGGCGCGGATATAAAGGAAAGCCTAGATGAAGCCGAGCGGGCTTTGGAAACTCAAGAAAATCAAGTTAACCAGCCCGGGGGCCATAGCGATGGCGGCACGGATGAGCGTGAGGCGACTGAAGAAAAAAAACCCGAAAAAGAAATAGAAAAACCAAAAAAAAGTTGGTTCGGTCGATTTTTCGGAGGAGGCGATCAACAGTCGAGTCAGACTAGCGACATACCAGAACCGCAAACAGAACCAGCCTTAGATGAAACTCAATCTCAAGGAGGCTCTACTGAGAGTCAAATCGCTTCGGAAGACTTTGAGGCGGCTTTAGATACTGAACAAGATAGGTTGGAGGCCCCCTCGAGCATTATCGAACCTAACGTAGTCGATCAGGAAGCTAAGATTACTCCAGCTCTAAATGACTCTCTTGAAAGCTCTACCTCTTCTAATTTACCCGACTCCATCAAAGAGGCGCAAGATCTTATAGCCCAAGATGTCTCGGAAGGTTTTGATCAAAACTTGGAGGGCGAAAACGAGTCAGAAGAAAAAAAATCAAAGAAGAGCTGGTTTGGTCGATTATTTACTCAAGAGACTAAAGATTTGGAGTCCCCCGAGGTCATTAATGACTCGCCAACACTCGAAGAGGAGACTGAACAGAGCCAACTTATTTCAGCGTCTGAGCCGATAGAAAAGACGGTCGAAGAAGTAAAAACTTCAGCTCCAGAAGAAATAATCGAGGTTAAGGAAACCAAGTTAGGCTGGTTTGGGCGGCTAAAAAAGTCTTTAGCCTCAACCCGCGATATGCTAGCTGGTCGTTTAGAAGAGGTACTCTCAAAGGTTCGAGCAATCGACGACGAGGTCTTAGACGAACTTGAAGAAATAATGATTACCTCTGACTTGGGAATTAAAACCACCAACGACATCTTCTATAAAATTAGAGGCCAAGTGGCCAAAAAAGAACTTAAAGACGTAGCGGCTCTTAAGAACGCCATAAAAAATAGACTCGTCGAGATGATCTCTTTGGAACCTCGTCACCCTAAGAAGGCCAAACCTTTAGTGGTAATGGTCATCGGGGTTAACGGGGTGGGTAAGACTACCACCATCGCTAAATTGGCCAGGATTTACCAAAAAGAAGGCCAAAAAGTCCTTTTGGCCGCAGGCGATACTTTTAGGGCTGCGGCGGTCGAACAATTAATTATTTGGGCTAAACGGCTTAACTGCGACATAGTCTCTCAACCCACCGGAGCCGATCCTTCGGCGGTGGTCTTTGACGCCATAAACGCTGCTAAGGCTAGAAAAGTCGACACGATCATCATAGACACAGCGGGGCGTCTGCACACGAGAGTAAATTTGATGGAGGAGCTAAAAAAGATTAAGAGGGTGGCTGGCAAGGCCTTGGAAGGAGCTCCCCACGAGACAATTTTGGTTTTAGATGCCAATACGGGACAAAACGCGGTTAGGCAAGCTGAGATTTTTCACGAGTCCGTCGGAGTGGATTCAATGATAGTTACAAAGCTTGACGGAACCTCCAAGGGCGGAGTTGTAGTTTCCATCATCCACGAAAAGGGCATACCCGTCTCATACATAGGTATTGGAGAGCGGCTTGAAGATTTAAGACCTTTCGAGCCCGAACCCTTCGTCGAAGCGATTTGGGAAGCGCGGGTCGAATAGATAAGCAAAAAAAAACTATTAAGCGAAAAGTCAATCGCCTTAATAGCTCGTTAAATATCGTACCAAACTTAAGATTTGTACCTGACCGACTATGTCCATAACTTAAGGGACAAAGGGGTTCTCGTAAAAAAACTACTAAAGCGAATAATCCATGTTATGATTTAGGCGAAGAAATCCGCGCCGTTATGACTTAGCTTTGGCGGAGCGGTCCAAAAATAGCCATGTTAAATGGAAATATTTTTCATTCATTGGGATATCTCCTCCTATCATTCTCAACCGCTTCGGGCCAATTACCAGCGACCCTAGAGGGCCGTAAGGTAAGAAAAAATAGCACCAAATTCGCCTTAGGGCCAAGTCTAACGGATTGGTTTAGGGTAGGATCGCTTAGTTCGTTTCACGCTAGCCCCGTAGCCATGAAAGCGCCCGGCGTTGTGGTAATGGTTCGTCGGACCCTTTTTCATCCAAGTTCGGCAGGCGTTGGCTTTCAAGGTGGAATTGAGTTTTACCCTCGCGCCTTAA
>JAITQT010000462.1 GCA_031288745.1 Deltaproteobacteria bacterium | reverse complement strand
CGAAACGGAAACACTTTCAAATTTAGAAAGCCTAAGCGAAATAATCAGAAATTGAAAGCATGTTACACCGCATTACCAAAGATTTGTTTACAATAAGGCTTTAGTTTAACAAACCAACGTTGGGAAAGAGGTGATAATTTTTAGCTATAGTTGAGCTGGCCATTAGATGGCTCGACTTGGAAATAATGATCTCAATACTGTCTCAATAGCCCAAAACCCCAGCCTAAAGCGGTGCAACAAGCTTAAAAAAAAGTAACCTTTCACAAGGCCTATTCAAAACAGTGTTTTTAACTTCCCGTGAGACTGAAGAAAGGCATGTGAACGGTTACGTTTACCTAAAGTTAAAAATTGTGGAATTCACGATACCTTTAGTCATCGATTCAAAATAATTTCAAATCGACGAGGCTATTAATCATAATAAATTACCGTGTCCGTTCACAAATGTGAACGTTTAAGGGCCCGTTCACAAGAGAGAACGTTGCGGTGCCAAGCCTATTGAAAGGGACGACACATACCACAATAATGTAGCCCCCTATAGTAACTTAGTAATTTTAGCATTAATCCAAGTTAAAATATATGGTTGGAGCAGAGAGCTAAGTAGAAACCTCAAAAGAACTACTGTTAAGATCTTAAAGGTATGCTAAAACTCAATTACAACTCGAAAGTCGCTACCAGCTGCAACGTGGATAAAAAAAACTTGGTGAACGGTTACAAATTACCAAAATTTTGGTTGGCTTCAATTTTAGAACAGCTGCCGAACTAGATGGCTAAAAAAACGTTACTAAACTAATAGAAGCCGTGTCCGTTCACAAGAGAGAACGTTGCGGTGCCAAAACTATTGAAAGGGACGACACATACCACAACAAAGTAGCCCCCTATAGGAGCTTAGTAATTTTAACATTAATCAAAGTTAAAATATATGGTTGGAGCAGAGAGCTAAGTAGAAACCCCAAAAGAACTAATGTTAAGATCTTAAGGGTATGCTAAAACTTAATTACAACGCGAAAGTCGCTACCAGCCGCAACGGTGGAAAAAAAGATTTGGTGAAAGGTTACTAGAAGCCAAAGGCATCTATTTTTTTAGCCAAACTAAATTGGGGTTTTAAGAGCTTTAGAAGCTCTCGCTCCTTGCACCTCCACTAGTCAAAAAAAATAAAAATTATTTTATGGGGCCTTAATCTTGCTCTGGGCCTAAAAAGTTTCCCCTTAGGGAAAAAATAACTTATTTTTCGTTTAGACAGTAGACAAGTTTTCCGTCATTACTTGGCCACATTTAACCGTTTATGTTTAGACAAATTCTTCCAGCTCAAACCAAAATAGTCGCCTACGCTCGTAAAGACTTTTTGGACAAGGGTTCGGCCTCTATCAGTAAGGACCAGCTCTTGTAATCTTGTAGTTGAGAGTTGACAATTAAATACGTCTTTAAGTCTGCAGCGGGAACGGTGGTGTTCTATGGTGCTAAGTCAATGTCTGAAGTGCGGTCTAGCGAAAAAAAAGTAATCGCCTAAGCCTTAAGCGGAATTTAGGCGCTAGCTTGTGGTTACGAAAATAACCCCGATTTCGTCGGAGCTTTAAATATTTTCATGGCTGGGTAGATAGCTTTTATTACCGGTGGAAGAAAGGTCCTTTAAAGCCAGCAGACGAAGAACAACCCTCCGAAGAGACTTGAAGGTCTTTCGCTTCAGCTCAGTAGCAATCCCCTTCCTTCAGGGCGGGGAGGATGTTAAAGGCTAATTAACTTACAAAGTAGGATTTTATGAGCACGGTCGTCAGACGCAGCGCGGTTACGGTAATAGAAGCCTCGACCTTAGATGGCCTTTTAAATTTGTTAAAAAAAACCTTTCACGGACAAGTGATCTTAATTACTCAAAATTATAGAGTGGTCCAAGTCGAGCGGAGGGAAAATTTTAACCCCGAGGAACTCCTCGACCCCAATTTAGGCTTAAAAGAAGATAATTTTAAACCCGGGGCGGTTAGGGATAAAATCGTTCAAGCCCTCAAAGGTTTGGAGTTTGGCCAAATAGTGCTAGTGGTCAAAAAGGGCCGTTTGGTTCAAATTGAGCGACATCTTAAAGAACGCTTTTCTGACCTTCAGGGCCTAGCAGGAGACGGTATCTAACGATAGAAGGCTCATATAAGAGAGTTAAGATTTAGGTCTGAGCCAAATATTGATCGAAGCGCAAAAAGTCCCCTTTATCAGTCCTTAAATTTGTAACATGTTCTTATTACTAGTTAATTTATTAGACTGTTTTGCTTTTAAGAGGTTTTTGCGCTTCGATCAATATTCATTTGTAGCTTTTTAGATTTATCCTTTTTGTAACTGTTCATCAGACTTTTTTTCCCTCTTTGTTCGGCTGAGGTTGCCTTTATAGCTTATTGAGAGTCTCAGAGGTGTCCGTCACCAATGTGAACGTTTAAGGGCCCGTTCACAAGAGAGAATGTTGCGTTGCCAATCCTATTGAAAGGGACGACTCATACCTTAACAATGTAGCCCCCTATAGGAGCTTAGTAATTTTAACATTCATCAAAGTTAAAATATATGGTTGGAGCTGAGAGCTAAGTAGAAACCTCAAAAGAACTAATGTTGATCGAAGCGCAAAAACCTCTTAAAAGCAAAATAGTCTAACAAATTGACTAGTAATAAGGACATATTACAAATTTAAGGACTGAATAAAGGGGACTTTTTGCGCTTCGATCAATGTTAAGATCTTAAGGGTATGCTAAAA
>JAITQT010000403.1 GCA_031288745.1 Deltaproteobacteria bacterium | reverse complement strand
CGTCGGCCTTCTCCAATTTCACGGTGGCTCGGCTTCTCCGACTAACATTTCGAGGCCTGCTCAGCATTCACTACTCGTTTCGACCTGCGTCGCTCACGGCCCCGCTCAAACGGGACTTTACCCCAAGGGCTCAGACCATCATATTGTTACCTCCATGGCCTCCAGGGTTGTTACCGGCCGGAACAGTAAAGTTGCCGGGGGAGTATTTCAGCTTCCTAGGTAAATGCGCCTTTCCACAGCGCACGCAAAATAGTCTAAAAATTTAACCGTTTGATTTTTAGTCAACATGGAAATTTGCTTTTCTTAGATTTGGATTTCTTGGAATGGATCGTTTATTTTTTTTGGTATCAGAGATTTAACGATTAAATATAATATTTTATTTATTATTTCTAATATTAATTCAATATTATTATCTATTAATATTGAATTAAGTCTAAATTTATAGTTACTAACAATACCATGGAAATTTGCTTTATATTTATATTTATATTTGTTTTTAATTGATATAGCGATCACGTGTGCTGCTTTAAATTTAAAGATATCGCAAGACTTCTCTTAAAATCCAGCTTTTATGTATGGCACATTTATTGCCTTTAACGCCTCCGTTGTGCTACAATCAAGCTATAATCTATCCACATCCACATCCACAACCATGTGGTAGAGCCCATTACCTAAAAACTGGAAATCAACGTATGAGCCGCTATCCTGGAGGGGTAGAAAATAATTCTAACCCCTCCTGCCGAACCGTGTGGACTGACCCACACCTGGCTCTGTAATCTAGTATCAATTTAGTGTTTGGAAGATTCAAGGTGGCTTTTCAATAAAAACAGTACTTTTGCGACTTTTAAACCTAACTCCCTTTCCAGCGCTTCTAATAAACTTGATTTACTTATTTACGCTTTAGCCTAAAACCTCTATAGCTTCTCTGGCCCAAAAAGTCTAAGGCATAATAAATTTCTCATCTCCATCTTTCTCCTCCCCTTACATATTAATGGTTTTACTACTCAGCCCTAGGCCTTTTAATTTTAAGACTATGGGCTAACTAACCTAAATATTCTTTCACCTTAATGGGGTAACCCGTTATCTTATAACGCTTTCCAAGCATTCCAGCCCCAATCGCTTGATGTCAATAGACAAGTTTTTATCCTAGCTTTGTTTACTGGTTCCATTAATTACCGCGCAGCCGAAAAAGTCTACACCTTCAGTAAATGTTATAGCTTAGCCTGTTACTGAGAGGCTTTTAGAGTACGCCAAAAATAGATACGACCGCCTAGGCTAAATTTGCCAAGACAAGATACTCATCCTTAAAACTATTCTTCACTCATTATTTTTTTCCTCCACACCTCTTCGGTAGCGTAGTTCCTCTGGCTAAAAGGGTGCAGCTCCTTTCCCTAAGGTTAACTTTCAGCTTACTATCATTGTACCTTCACTTCCGCACAGATACCCCTTAAGTTCGGTTGAGAATACTTTAGTGAATAGGTCTTAAACGATATTTTATCATAAAAATCAAGTTGATAGTCTTCATGAACAGGCACTCTCTACCCGTTATAATTTTGTTGTTATTTTTCATAGCTCAAGTATAATGCGAATCAAGTAAGATGTAAGGGCTAAAAATTCCACTCTTCAATCTCAAATCATGGTGTTGCTGTGAAAGTTCGAAAAAGCTCTTGATTTTAAGTTTTTTTAATGAACTTAAAGCCTCAATTAGGTAGGTCACCTAAGGCACCGGGGATAGTTAGCCTCTTGCTTCTGGCCGGCCAACCTTATGAGCTTAAGGCTTAACCTAAAATCTCATAGATTCTTTCCGGTTAAGAAACGGAGGCCTACTGACCTAAGGTTGATCGAAGCGCAAAAACATCTAAAAAGCAAAACAGTTTAATAAATTAATTAGTAACAAGGCTACTTTATAAATTTATGGACTGATAAAGGGGACTTTTATCGCTCCATCAAGGTTATTGACTAGCCTTTCTAAACTACTTTGAAGGCTGAGAGGCCCTTGGCCCGGCCGATAAAGTTAATTGCTCTCGTTTCTTAGGTGCGCCTTTCGTATTAGCCGCGACGCGGTTTACAAAATTTAGAATATTTAGGAAGATTGCTTTAAAGACAAGCCCTCTTAAACCCGTTAGCCTAAGCGGCGGTAGAGTGGCTAGAAACCTAGCTTAGGCCAATTTGATGAAGATCTAGATACTACTTAAGGCCCACCTTAAACTCCCCTAAGGGCGTAATAGCTTTCAAATGAGCCTAGATAATTTTGTTAAGGTCTGTTTGGCCTTAAGCCTTTTAGGCCCCTTATCGGCCTTAATCTTAAGCCAGATTGGCCTTAGGCCTACCCCCTTTAAAAGGTAAAGGACTTGGTGTAGAGTTGTAGTCTCTCTCTTAGTCGCCTGGCCCTCAAATTGAGGGTAGGGGAGAGATGTTGTTGAGCCTAGCTTTTATCATGGTTAGGCCTAGTATCGTTACTTAGTGTGGATGTTTTCCTCAATCGTAGCCTACTAGCTCTTTATAGTTTACTTACGTTTAAGATGTAAAGCGCCTAGAGGCCTTAGGTCCACTTACCTAAGACTAGCCCAGCGGGTTGGGCCCATAGTAAATATTGGCGTTTACTTAGCTGAGCTGGAATTACCGGGCCAATTCGGACCAGCACTTAGGACCGCGTTTAGGTGACCACATTTGCGTTCTAATAACCCTTAAATTTTAGTATTTTTTTTATAGCTCTAATATAATTTAAGTTTTTTAAATTTCTTTTCTGTGAGAATTTATATGAAGAAAATCTTTTTTACTTCTTTCTTTACTCTTTTAACCGTAGCCTCGACCTTAACTTTCATTAGCACTCCCTTAGAAGCCCAAGCCAATCCCAGCGCCTTTACCGACTCTTTTGGCCAAAAATTTGTCTTAATTTCAGCCGGTCAGTTTAACATGGGGGGTGTTTGGGATTTTGATTATCTGATTACCGGTGAAGGGCCTCAACACCGCGTAGAAATCACCAAACCCTTTTATTTAAGCGCCTACGAGGTCACCCAAGAACTTTATGGCCAAATTATGGGCCAATACCCCTCTCACTTTAAAGGCCGACTAAACCCAGTTGAAAGCGTTAGCTGGAACGAGGTCAACCTTTTTATTGATAAACTTAACAAAAGCCAAACAGGCCCTAAGCGTTATAAATATAGGCTACCCTCCGAGGCCGAGTGGGAGTACGCAGTCAGGGCCGGGACGAGCGGGGTCTACTTTTTTGGCGACGAGCCTAACAAACTTAGCGGATACGCTTGGTTTAAGGATGAAACTATATCCGGCCGCCTCGATAAGACCTTGAGTCGCTATTTTAAAGGCCGTAAGGAGGGGCACTCTCCTGTGGGGCAAAAAAAGCCTAACCCTTGGGGCCTATACGACGTCTACGGTAACGTAGCCGAATGGGTCGCAGATGTCTACAAAGTAGACTATTACGCCTCTTCTCCGGCCAAAGACCCTCAGGGGCCCTCGCCAGCCCCTGGCCTTAGCCGCGTCTATCGCGGCGGGGGCTGGGCCTCTCCGGCCAAAAACTGCCGCTCAGCCTACCGAGGGGTAGCCTTAGCCGAAGTTAGCATGCCCGATATTGGCTTTCGTTTGGCCGTAACTGCAGAGTAATAGAGCGGATTTAAAGTTTTTTTGAATTACCTAAGCCTTCCTTGAGGAATTTTTCTTCTTTAGGCCGTTTTATGATCAACCACCGCCTCATAGCTCAATTAACGGGCTGGATAGTTCTAATTACTGGCTGCGCCTTTCTGCCGCCGCTTATCCCGGCCTATTTCTATCAAGATGGCTCGGCCATCTTTTTCTGGCAATCTCTAGTCGTCTCCACCGTTCTGGGGGCCTTTCTTTTGGCCATGGGCTCGGGGGCTGGCTCGAATGAACCAAGGTATCGAGATTCTTTAGCCATAGTGGGCATATCTTGGTTTCTAATTAGCTTAATTGGGGCTTTACCTTATATTTTTAGCGGAAGACTTGATTTTTGGAGCGCTATTTTTGAGTCTTTCTCGGGCTTTTCCTCGACCGGAGCCACGGCCATAAAAGATTTAGGGCCTATTCCTAAGGGCTTGTTGTTTTGGCGCGCTTTTACTCAGTGGCTCGGCGGCATGGGCATCATAGTGCTAATGGTGGCCGTTTTGCCTTTCTTGGGCGTGGGCGGTCAAATTATGCTCAAAAATGAAATCTCCGGTCAAGCCGATAAACTAAAGCCAAGAGTGGCCCAAACGGCTAAGATCCTTTGGGGTTTATATATATCTCTAACCTTAATTTTAACTATTTTGCTTTTTTTTGGGGGCCTAGGCTTTTTTGATAGCGTCTGTCAAGCCCTAACCACGGTCTCCACCGGGGGCTTTTCCAACTACAACGAATCGGCCGGCTACCATCAAAGCTTGTATATTAGGGTAGTTATCCTAATATTTATGTTTTTAGGCTCAGTAAGCATCGCCCTCTACTGGCAGGCCTTAACTGGCCATTGGCGGGCCTTAATCTATAATAGCGAGGTCGTCTTTTTAGTATCCTTAATTTTGGCAGTGAGCCTAATTTCTAGCTTAGCCTTAGTTTTTTCTGGTAGCATCCCCAATCTCGGCTCGGCCTTTTTTCAATCGCTCTTTCACGCTGTCTCCGTAGTCTCCACCTCCGGGCTTATGCTAACCGATTGGTCCCAATGGCCCCACCTTAGTCAATCGGCCCTATTTTTCCTCTTTTTCGTCGGCGGCTGCTCAGGCTCCACTAGCGGCGGAGTTAAGGTCTTTCGCTGGATTTTATTAATTAAAAGCGTTCATCGAGCCTGCCGTAAGCTCATCCACCCTAGAGGGGTCTTTCCAGTTAGGGTAGGGGGTAAAATAGTTAGCGATCAGCTCTTAGAAGGGG
>JAITQT010000353.1 GCA_031288745.1 Deltaproteobacteria bacterium | reverse complement strand
CGCTTGTCTGACAAGACCTAGATTGGTCTCCGAGGGGCTAATTTTAACTTTTGAGGTCACGAGAGCCTCCTAAAAAATGGACAAGGGCCGTCTCGGACAACGACCGCTTTTTGATGCGGAGGCTTGGCTATAGGCTGTCCCCCGATAAGAGGCGGCCGGCAACGCGAAAGGCTTAAGACGAAATCGGCGACCTTAGGCTTCTGAAGGCGAATCTTTAGCGGCAGGCACCGAAGCTTCATTCTCGCTTTGGGCGGGCAAAGAGGCTGCCGAGGCCTCGTCGCTTAAGGCCAGCTCTGCTCCTTCGGCCACTACCTTTATCTTAAAGGCGGCCGAGACTTCAGCGTGAATTTTAATATTTATCTCATAGTCACCCAAGGATTTAATGGGCTCGCTGAGGCGAATCTTTTTGCGATCAAGAATAACGCCTTTAGCCTCGGCGGCGTTGACGATATCTTGGGCGGTGACGGCACCAAAGAGGCGACTATTTTCGCCAGCTTTGGCGGCTATGGTTAGAGTTAAGCCGGAGAGTTCGTCTTTAAAGGCTTGAGCTAGATCTTTAGCTTCTTTAGCTCTATTTTCGAACTCGGCCCTTCTTTTAGATAAAAGACGTAGATTATTGGCCGTAGCTTCCAAGGCCGCGCCTTGGGGCAACAAATAGTTGCGGGCATAGCCATTGGCTACCTTGAGCACTTGACCGGCCAGACCAAGGTCGTTAACGTCTTTAGTCAGAATGATTTCCATAAGCCCACCTTTCCTTAAAACTGACTCGACGGCACCATGGCCGTGTAAGGCAGTAAGGCCATATAACGGGCCCTGAGAATTGTTTTAGTTAATAACCTTTGATGCTTAGCGCAGTTACCGTTAATACGACGAGGTATAATTTTACCTCTTTCAGTCACAAAAGCTTTAAGAGTTCTGACGTCTTTATAGTCGACGCTATTTATATGCTCGGCGCAAAAGCGACAGACTTTGCGGCGGTGAAAAGGCTTTTTCTTGCCGCGTACGCGGCGAGGATTTTTATCGTCGCCAGATTGGTTTGACATATCGTAGGCCATTATATTTCTCCTATAAATAGACGCCGTCGGAATCGGAGGAATCGTAGGAATCGTCGTCGGTATCATTAGAATCACCGAAGTCTACGCTAGAGGACACGTGAGGGACATAGGCTTGCTCTGACGAAGAGCTTAGCTGTTCTTTGTTGCGATTAGCTTCGGCGGCCAAGTGTTCCAGAACCACGTTAAGTTTTTCCTCAGTGAAGTTTCTTTCTAAAATCAAGGTCAGGTACTTAAAGACCTGCTCGTCGATTTTTAGATTGCGCTCCAGCTCAGCGGCCAGAAAATTTTGTCCACGATAGTCGTAGAGAATATAATAGCCGTAAAGTTCTTTGCAAACGGGATAGGCCAGCTTACGGCGGCCCCATTCCTCGATGCGGACGATTTGACCTTGGCCATTATTGATAATGGCTTCAATTTTGTTCTTAAAGGCGGCGATTTGCTCGGAAGCAAGGTTGGGTGAGAGCAAAATTAAGGTCTCGTACCTTCTAAAATCCATTGGTCACTCCTCTTGGACCTAAGGCCCCGTGGGCGTCTAAAAAAGTATTTTTTTAAGTTAGCCGTTGCCAGGGCGAGAGTGAGCCGCGAAAAAAGCGCGGCTATAATCGAACCAGTTATCTTAGCACGCTTTAAGGCCATAAATCAATGACTGAATTTTTTTTAACAGGGAGATTTCATCAAAAAAAAATTATAAAACGGTGGTTCCGGCATGAATATTGATTGATTTCCATTCCCTTGTCTAAACCCCCACTCACAACTTTAGTTTATGGCATGAATATTGCTCAATCCCTTGACAGATTCGTCACTCATTTAGATTAGGGATATCTCGAAGTTTCATCTAATGATTTTGTCTAGAATTTTGGCCATAAGGGACCTCCTTTGGATGGGATACCCCTAATTATATCAAAAAAATTATTGTTACGTAAAAAACTATAAATTGCAGCAAATATTTATAATATATTAATATCTATGTTTAAAATTAAATGAAATAAAAATTATATAATATAGTTAAATAGTTAGTTTAACATTTTAATAGTTTAAGTAGTAAATTAAAATTACTTAAATTTATAGAGAAATATATTTAAGTAATTTATGGAAATAATTATTTCGATATAATACATAAACTGTATGATTAATATAATATACAGTTAATATAATTTTCTTTATTTATATAATTGGCATAGTTAAATATTATTGTATTTGTTTAAAATTAAAATAACAAAATATTTGATCTATTTGTCTAATTTTTTTAATTAAAGGTGTACAGATTTTTTTATTTTTAATACTCTAAAAACAAATTTAACAACTCTTGGATTGAGGGGCCTGGGAGCAATGGGGATCCTAATATTTTATCCTCTCTCAATTTCAATCTGTTTCGAACTAACTTTTTGATATCGCCCCAGAGAGAGCTTTTTGACTTGGCCATCAATGAGAGTATAAATTGAGCTGTTTCCTTATCCATCTCATTCCAGCTTATTTTTCCCGAAATTGAATCATGGATTTATTTCCGCTTTCAATGGCACAACTGCCAACGTACCATCCATGGTCTTTATATGATGCATAATCTATATAATTTAATAAGTTATCCGTAGTTTCCTTTGTTTTTTTGCCGCGTATTTGAGTTATCATTTTAATAGCTTCTTTATTTTTATTAGCTTTTAAAAGTTCACATATTTTTGATACTTTTGGGTAACAGATCAGCCTTCGCCAGTATGGCCAACCACAGTGCCTCCTTAACGTCAGTCTTAAGTCCGGGGACATTTTTGACCCTCCGGGCGTTTACTAAAAATGCCCCAAGTTGAGTTAAATTTAAAGTAACCGTTCACCAAGTCTTTTTTTCCCACGTTGCGGCTGGTAGCGACTTTCGAGTTGTAATTAAGTTTTAGCATACCCTTAAGTTATTAACATTAGTTCTTTTAACATTTCTACTTAGCTCTCCAATGTACACAACTTAAGAAATTTCCAAATGGAATACTTTTTTAAACCCACCCTGTTCGTATTTAGTTAGACTTTACCTAACTAAATAAGGTAGCCTATTAGTCATTCAACCTCAACATATTACTAGTACTGAAGATAGTCTGCCAACATGGGTTTTTCGCTTAGAGTAGTTT
>JAITQT010000344.1 GCA_031288745.1 Deltaproteobacteria bacterium | reverse complement strand
ATTTTCGTTTTTGCAAAGGGCTCTTAATAGCGGAGCTACAATTTATCATGAATACGCTGAAGGTCGAGGAGCTGTTGATTTATGTGCCATCTTTAATGGGAAGGAATACTTGGTGGAGGCTAAACTTGGTCGCTACCAACCGCAACGTGGGAAAAAAAAGACTTGGTGAATGGTTACCAAAATTATAACAGCGAAACGAAGCTCATAACCTTATTTTTAAACACTTCTATCAAATTTGGGTCAAACTGAGAGCCAGCGCGCTCCACTATGGTGTTTATGGCGTTTTGAGCGTTAAAAGGAGGCCTATAAGGCCGCCTGGATATTAAGGCGTCAAAGACGTCGACTATGGCCATCAAGCGTCCCTGGAGAGGGATTTCAAAGCCCTTTAGGCCTTGAGGGTAGCCGGAGCCGTCCCACCATTCGTGATGGGTTAAAGCCAAAAGGCGGGCGTGGTGGATGAAGTCGCCGCCTTGGTCTTGTAAGCGCTTACTAATTCTATCAATGATGCTAACCCCAAAAAAAGTATGTCGCTTAATCTCCTCAAACTCTTTAACCGTCAATTGCCCCGGCTTTTTAAGGCAGTTATCGCTAACGCATATTTTACCCAAATCATGGAGGAGGGAGGCGTGAAGAAAGACATCGACTCTCCAGTTTTCAATCTCTTCTCTGTAAATCCCCACTTCGTCTAGACCAACTAACAAGATTTTTAAACAATCCATGGTCCTAGCCACGTGATCGTCTTCTAAGATCTCTCTACTTTCAGCGATATCAAGCATAATCTCAGCGATGACTCCGTTTATTTTAGCCACTTTGTTCACTTCTTTAGAAACCATCCTACGTAAATTAACGCTAAAATCGCTGATGAGCTTGTTTTGGTCTTCTATTTGTCTCCTTTGGCTCGCTAATGTTAAATGAAGCTTTACTCTAGTGCTCAAATGCTTAGGATTAAAGGGTTTGACGATATAATCGACCGCCCCCAAATCAAGGCATTTTAATTCGCTGGAAACGTCGGCATTGGCGGTCAAGATTATAACAGGGATATCGCGATGTCTGGGGCTATCTTTAAGCACTTTAATAGCCTCAAGACCGTTGATTTCAGGCATATTAATATCAAGTAAAATTAGATCAATCGTTATAGTCTCTAAAAGCTCAAACATCCTTTGAGCCGACGGCACGGTCAAGATTACCCCGACGTCGAATAAAGCATTTTTAGCGGCTTGAAGGTTAGTCATGGCGTCGTCCACCACCATGATCTTAGGCTCTGGGTTAGAACTCTCCATCCCATTCCTCGTCAATAACCCTGGCCCAAAGCCAGGGGCCTACGGCCTACTTCCAAAAAATTTAGGAAGGCCAAAATATTAGTGTCCGTTCACAATTGTGAACGTTTACGGGCCCGTTCACAAGAGAGAAGGTTGCGGGGCCAAGCCTATTGAAAAGGACGACACATCCCGCAGCAATGTAGCCCCCTATAGGAGCTTAGTAATTTTAACATTAATCCAAGTTAAAATATATGGTTGGAGCAGTGAGATAAGTAGAAACCTCAAAAGAACTAATGTTAAGAACTTAAGAGTATGCTAAAACTTAATTACAACTCGAAAGTCGCTACCAACCGCAACGTGGGGAAAAAAAGACTTGGTGAACGGTTACAAATCTTAAAACGAACGACCCCTTTTGAAGGCACCTAAAATCGGGCCCCTATAGGCCAAAAAAGGGAGGTGGTACGACTAGAGAGGGTGATAGCCTTTGACAGTCTCCCCTCCCTTAAGGAAGGTGGTTACTACTGAGCTGAAGCGAAAATTGAGGGCGATCTATCTGGCAGTGAAAATATTGAACCATCCACAGGGCCTCTTCAAAACCTTGTTTTCCACTTCCCACTCTACTGAACAAAGGCCTAAAAAGGCTAATGACTGGCTTTCCCCTCGCAATTTGAAAAATCCATTAAAGGCAACCGCAGCGTTAGAGTGCGCTGCTAAAATCTCAACGCCCGGCAGGCCACCTAGAAGGGCTTGTGAACGGTTACTCGGTTAGAATTAATAAGCAAAATTAGCCGCTTTAAGAGCGAATACTACCATAGCGGAGGCGCAAGGAGCGAAAAATTTTAAAATAATATACCGCCTTACAGCCCCAACTTGAACCTGATTGAGAGGTCATGGAAAAATGTTAAGGGCAAACTTCGAACAAAACGTTCTAATAATTTTAAAGATTTTTATGCTAAAATAGACTCTATATTAATGTTTAAAAACATTAAAGACAAAAAAAAAGAGCTAGATAAGCTTATTAGCGAGAAGGTTAGTTGTTTGATAATTTGGTGCCAATAGGAGGCTCAACATTTACAACCGAAGATGTCCAAAGATAAAGGCCTAAAATGGAAAATCATTTCGTTCTTTAGTATACCTAAAACGTCTAAATGGAAAATCAGAGGACTCAGGAATGAAAACAAGATTCAACCCTTAATACGCCTTATATCCCCATCCTCTTAAGGATGGAGTTTTACTGCGCTTCCGATAAACAAACGGCTTAACCTAACCTAGGCTAAGCCGACTAAGTGACTATTTAAACTCTTAAGAGCCAAGACTTTACTATTTAGAGCCTGTGGCCTCTAGTTTATCGACCAACTCCAAGGCCTCTGAAAACTCGGCCATTAAAATCTTATTGGAAATGCCCTCTAAAATTTCAACTTGAGGTCTATTGGCTTGGTTGGTCAGTTCTTCCACGAGATTGTCGGCTCGGCGCACGTTCATAATGGTTAAGGCCTGACGTAAGTCGGCTATAGATTGTTTATCTAAGTTGCCGGAAGCTTGATGCATCTTTGTTTCGACCCCCAAAATTTCGCGCAGCCTTGAGGCCAAAATGGTCAAAGATGCGGTGAAACCCTCGACGCGATCTTTTGAGAGTAAACTAAGATCTTTAGTTCTAGAATCACGCTCTAAAATCTTAGCCTCTTCGGAACACTGATAGGCCCCGACGCTAGCCGCCGAACTTTTTATGGCGTGAAACTTTATGGTTAAAAGAGACAATTCTTCCTCATTAGTCGACAAGTCGGGCGCAGTTATCTCTTTGGCCATCTTGTCGATGTCTTTTAAAAAGACTTTGAGTATTTTCAAATACCTTTCTTGGGAACCGCCACAACGGCTCAAACCAAGGGCCGGATCAAAGCCGGGCAATTGATTTAACTGGCTAGGTATCATAATGCTTTCGCTCCCAATCGCCGCCGACTTATCCTTACTAGAAACAGGGGATCTAGCCGTGGAGGGCCGGCGGCGCATCTCCGTGGGTACCCAGCGCTCCAAAAGAGCATTAAAATCATTACTTTCGACCGGTTTGGAAATATAATCGTCAAACCCTAATTCCAAAAGCTCTTCTCTTATACCGTCCACCACATTGGCCGTAAAGGCCACGGCAGGGACCTTAAGGTTTCGCTCGGATAGATTTCTAATCCTCTCCAAGGTCTCTACCCCGTTAAGTCCGGGCATGGTTAAATCTATTAAAAATAAATCGAAGTCCGTCTTTTGGGCCACGTCTACCGCATCTAGGCCGCTAGATACGGTTGAAACTTTAATTTCGAACGGTTCAAGTAAAGCGCTGGCCATGGTCAGGTTGGTTATCATATCATCGACCACCAAAACTCGATAGTCTGGGGCCGTAAAAGACGGGCCTTCAGCTGAGTCTAGCTTGAACTGCTCGAACTGACGTTCGGTAAATTCGCCCAAAGGCTTAGAATCACTTACGCCTTGAACGATAAGGGCTGTAAAGCTAAAGTTGCGCCCGCCTTGGCTCTCAAAGGATAAATCCCCACCCATGAGTTGGCAAAAAGTTTTGCAAATGGATAGTCTTAAACTGCGGCCATCTATAAAATCAAGAGCCTCTTCTTGCCCCAGGCCGCGCAGATCCCTTTGCACCTTGACCTTTTCAACCTCGGCTAAGTTAAGACCGCTACCCTCGAGGATAAAAATTACTCTTGTTTCTTCTAAGCTCAAAGGCTCGACCTTGATGGAGAGCTTAACTAGCCCCTCGCGAGAGTAATCGGACAATTTACCAATAAGGTTTAACAAAACCTGTTGGATCCTAGGAACGTCTCCGATTAAGCCTTTGGGCAGAGTACGATCAACATCAATTAAAAAGACCAAGCCTTTGTCTCTTAAGACCGATCTAGTCTTAACGATAAGCGAATTTAAAAAATCTTCCGTCCTGTAAGGCTCACCGGCCAAGGTCAATCGGCCTGATTCAATTAAAGCGTAATTGGAAATATCTTCGACAAAGCCAACCAACTTTTGAGCGGCTTTTCTTATTTCGGTAATATAAGCGTGGCCCTCAGAGCGACCGAAATCTCTTTCAGCTAGTTCGCTAAAACCGACGATGGAGTTCATAGGGTTTCGAATCTCAAAACTTATTTTTGAAAGAAAGGAGATCTCAAGAAGTTTTTTTTGCTCTGTAATCTTGACCAGACCTAAAATTCGCCAAACCACCCACGAAATAAAGGCTAGGGCGATTAAAACCCCTAAAGCGGCCAAAAAATACAAGGAAAATTGGGGTTGGTCAAAATACTGGGCCGGAATAAATATCCCTGCTAGCCAGCCGTTAGGCAGGTGCCCGAAAAAGGCGACCATATCGGTCCCTTGGACTTTGAGGCGTTTAATTAAAACATTATCGTGAATATCTTCAAGACTCCCCTTTAAGTTCTCGAAACCGGGAACATTATAAAGAGAGGTGAAAGCGGAAACAGGCTCGGGATAACTTAAAATCTTGCCGCTTTGATCGGCTAAAAAACCAAAAGAGTTCGATATTTGTTGAGAACTTAAAAAGCCGGTGATAATGGGGGGCAAAAGAAAATCTATAGTAAGATTGCCCCGACGCAAATTCTTGGAATCAAAAACTGGAGCGGAGACTGACAAATAGGCTTGTTTGAGAGCCGAATCATACTTAGGCAAGCTCAAAATAGGATTGGGCCTTGAACTCCTAAGGCTCGAGCCCTGATTGGAAGAATCAAGCTTACCAAATGACGCGGGCACCAAGGGAGTTTGGCCCACGTGGGAAATCATGTTACCGTCAATTACACCGTATAAAGATAAAAAACTCTCGTTAAAGATCCTAGTCGCCTTAATTTTCTCTGAGATTTCAAAAAGTTTAGACGAAAGCTCATCTCTTGGCGCAAAGCGATCGACTGATTCACTTAATTGATAGACCGAAGTTAAAAGAGCGTCTTCTTGTAGTTCCAAAAATGTAATTAATTCATGCCGTAAAGCTGTAATTTGTTGACGAGCAAATAAATCTAACTGCCGGTTCTGGGCCTGGCGGAGAGTAAATGAGCAGATAGAAACAATAAACAAAAAAGCTATAAATATATATATATAATATAAAATATATTTTTTTATATCTAAAAAAAAAGACATAAATTATAAAAATCCAATTAATAAAAAAATATGTAATTTATAAAAATTGCTATATATATTAAAAAGAAATAGTTCAGCACCATTTCCTATAATTCTGGAAGACAACATAGAAAAATTCTGGCCTCGATTTGGCCCTGGCTGGGGGAAAAAATAGTTAGATAATAAAATAGTAATTTTAATCTTTTTTACCCAAACAAACTTAAAAAACTATAATGTACTTTATTAATAAAAAAAATAAGAAAAAAATAAAATTAACAGATATAATTTTGCTTTTAAATTCTATTTTACCATTAAAAAATATTTTATCTTGGCAAAATTTTATAAAGGAAATATTATTTTATTTTTATAAATAAATTAAAATAAAAATGATTGCCAATAAAGTTAAAATAGTTGAGTTTTTAACTTTATCATATTCCCGCCTATTTATCAAGTAGGCAATATTAGGCATAAAAAATAAGTTAAAAGGCTTAACCTTGCCAAAATACCTGCAACTGCTTTTTTTCCAAGATGAGGGAAAGCAGAATTTTATTTAATGTTAATAAATATTTAAATAAAATTTAAATTTTCAAACTTAAACGTAGCCTCAAGGGCCATCCGCCAACTAGCCAAATCAAAATTCCGTTCCTAGCGATTATAAACTCTGAAAAAACAGAGTTGGGAAAGAAAGAAAAAAAAAATTTGCTAAGACTTCCTCAAAGCTCTTGACAAATCCGGCGACCATGACTACATTATGGCAAGCGCTTTTAAAAGCCTGCGGCTTTCAAGCGCGTCGCCGACCAAATCGCCGGCTTATAAACCTCCGGGCCAGTGCTCAAGCCCAAGCCCAAAGGAGTTACGCCATGCCAATTTATGAATTTGAGTGCTCCGATTGCCACCAGGTCACGGAAGCCATGCAAAAATTTTCCGACCAACCCTTAACCGTCTGCCCTCGTTGCGGCGGCCATCTATCTAAGCTCATCAGCATGAATAGTTTTCAACTTAAGGGCGGTGGTTGGTACGCCACCGATTATGCCAAAAAGCCCTCTCCGGCCACCTCAAAGCCCGCGACCTCTCCGGCCGAGTGCTCCAAAAAAGACTGCGCCGCCAACTGCGCTGAAAAATCCAAAACTGATAACAAATAACTTATGGTTGATCGAAGCGCAAAAACCTCTTAAAAGCACAATAGTCTAAAAAATTAACTAGTGATAAGACTATGTTACAAATTTAAAGACTGATAAAGGGGACTTTTTGCGCTTCGAGCATGGTTAGCCAACTCTTAAGTTAAAGGCTTATTTGACTACCGCTAACCTTTAACTTTTTAAGGTAATTATTGTTTTTATTAATAATTTTTTAATGGATTTTTTTTCGGTACGTAACCCTTAACCAAGTCTTTTCTTCCCACGTTGCGTCTGGTGGCGACTTTCGAGTTGTAATTAAATTTTAACATACGAATTAAGATCTTAACATTAATTCTTTTGAGGTTTCTACTAAAATCGGTGCACCAACAATATATTTTAACTTCTATTGATGTTAAAATTACTACCCTCCTACTATGGGGCTACATTGTTGCGGTACGTGTCGTCCCTTTCAATAGGCTTGGCACCGCAACGTTCAC
>JAITQT010000308.1 GCA_031288745.1 Deltaproteobacteria bacterium | reverse complement strand
AACACCAAACAAATATCCCAAGCCAAGCACTACAATAACGGAAATCATCGCTCTGGTTACCCCGGCCAAGGTTTCGCCTAAAACAAACGACCAGCGAGAGATAGGAGCGGCTTGAAACTCTTCAAAGACGCGCAGATAAAATCTAGCCACGTTTATTTCTCCGGCAATGGCGAAAGACTGAGTCATGCTACCCATGGCTGCAAGACCGGGGATCAAAAATTCCAAATATGATCGGCCGCCCAATTTAAGAGAGCCGCCTAGCGCCAAGCCAAAGGTCAATGCGTATAGCAAAGGGGAAACGCTCATGCCTAAAACCTGTCTCAGAAAACGGCGCTTAAGGATCAACATTTCTCTAAGGTAAACGGCCCATAAAGAATTCATAAATTCTCCGAAAATTATAAAAACCAGGTTGATATCTATAAATAAAAAGCGTAAACTTTAACCTTACTTGCGTTAAAATCAGAAAAATTTATCCGGCCTCAAACGCTTTTAGACCTTAAATTTTTTTCTACCCCCGGCCAGCAGCCGCAAGTTGGCTGCCTTTGGTTATTATTGACCTAGCCTTTAATGTTATATTTTCACGCTAGGGCCAAAAAGAGCGATTAAAAAGCTCTCTTTTCGCCCAATTATTTCGTCCGCTCCCTAAAAAGACCGACCGGCGTTTTAGCTCGCTGGCCCGTCAAATTAATTTTGACTTACAAATTTAAGGGAACACGGGACAGCATATGTCAATTTCCAAAAAATCGTTTAGCCTACTATTGATATTAGCGGCTTTAATCATCTTTTTCAACGTGTCCGCCCAAGCGGCCCCAAAGCCCAAAGAGAGCATTGACCCAAAATTACTGGCCGCCGCCCAAGCCGGCGACCCTATGGCCCAGCTAAACGCAGCTTTAGCCTACTTTAACGGAACTAACGCCCCCCTTGATAAAGCCGAGGCTTTGGAATGGTTCCACAAGGCGGCCGAACACGGCGTTTCAACCGCTCAATACTACCTAGCCATCATCTACGACACCGGAGACGGCTGCCCGCAAGATAAGGTCAAGGCCTTGGAATGGTATCAAAAGGCGGCCGAGCAAGGCTACGCCCTAGCTCAATTTAATATAGCTGTCAAATACGACGCCGGCGTAGACACGCACCAAGATAAAGCCTTAGCTATTAAATGGTACCAAAAGGCGGCCGAGCAAGGCTACGCCTTAGCTCAATATAACCTAGCCGTCATCTACGATTCAGGTGACGGCTACCCACAAGATAAGGCGAAGGCCATGGAATGGTACCAAAAGGCGGCCGAACAAGGCTACGCCCTAGCCCAATATAATCTTGCCATATTCTACGAAAACGGCGAAGGCGGCCGGCAAGATAAGAAAAAGGCATTTTACTGGTATCAAAAAGCAGCCGAGCAAGGCTACGCCATGGCCCAATACAACTTAGCGGTCATGTACGACACGGGAGAGCTGGTTAGTCAAGATAAAGAGACTGCCTTTCAATGGTATAAAAAAGCGGCCGAACAAGGTCACGTGTTGGCCCAATACAACTTAGCCGTTTGCTACGATCAAAGTGAGGGCACAACGGAGAATAAACAACTAGCCTTCCAGTGGTATCAAAAGGCCGCCGACCAAGGCCTAGCCGAGGCTCAATACAACCTAGCCAACTGCTACGAAACGGGCGAGGGCGTAGCTGTTGATAAAGCCAAGGCCTTCGAATGGTACAAAAAAGCGGCCGCCCAAGGGCTTAATCAGGCGGCCAGTAAGCTTAAGGGTACCACTGGGAATCGTTAATTAAATCTTAAAATACAGGTGGTTTTAGGCTATTTTTTTTATTTTCTTAGAAAAATTAATAACCTATAACTTAATCAAAACGCAAAAATACCTTAAAAACATAATAGTTTAAAAAATTAACTAATAATAAGACTATACTACGATTTTTAGGACTGATACGGGTATTTTTTTCGCTTCGATCATAAATTTAATATCAGAAAACTTTAGCCTAGGGTCTTAATGCGTCTAGGGTCTGTTTTAACATTGTTGCCTATGTATTCTTAAAAAATTTCTAACCTTGCTCGTCATATAGAGCAAGCAAAATTACAGTCAGAAATATGGTCAATCAACTCTATTTCGCGCATATGAGCGTTTATCTTACAAACGAGGATAAGCAAGTATTGCCATTGGCGCTTGTTGTTGCCTCTATTAAGAAATCTGGCCGCCCTATCTTGCCGCTTCTAGACCTTGAAGAGTATTTGACGTCGCTACTTAAATCCATGACGGTGAACCCTATAATCCAAGAGCGGGATCGATGCTAAGAGTTAAATCTTAAACAAATGCTGTAGGATTATAAAGCAATTAAATGGTAAAAGGCTCTCTTACCACCCTATCTTTACCGGTTTTAAGGAACACTCTTGCTGTCACCAAACTAGTCGGCCTCAAGGGCTGCCCATTGTTCTGTAAAACATAAGTCATTAAAGTGTCCGTTCACAAATGTGAACGTTTAAGGGCCTGTTCACAAGACAGAACGCTGCGGTGCCAAGCCTATTGAAAGGGACGACACATACCGCAGCAATGTAGCCCCCTATAGGAGTTTAGTAATTTTAACATTAATCAAAGTTAAAATATATGGTTGGAGCAGAGAACTAAGTAGAAACGTTAAAAGAACTAATGTTAAGAACTTAAGGGTATGCTAAAACTTAATTACAACTCAAAAGTTGCTACCAGCCGCAACGTGGGGAAAAAAAGACTTGGTGAACGGTTACTTTACTGATAACGCCCATCTTGTCGCTTTTACCCTAACAAGATAATGATACTTGCTGTCGATAATGTTGAATATGCTTTTTCGGCTTTTCGATCCGAGGCGGTAAGCACCGCTTTTACCTAAGGAGAGCTTTTAACTTATCGCGACAGAGAGCCGGAATCTGAGACGACAACTCCGGGGGGCCTGACATTATCAAAGTAGCTTATTTTCATAAACTTAGTCTGATGACCTATCCGGCTTCCATAGAAGCAGGTACCCTTTAGGGTAGCGGTAGTTCACAACCTTATTAATCTTTAAGACGAAAAAATTCAACTGAATTGCCACCCGAATAAGACGGTGGTTTAGCCCCCTTATTTAAGGCACCTTGAGAAGTCACGGCTACGTATCTCCCGTCGGGACTAAGCCCTAAACCCACTGGGTGGGGCGAGACCTCAACTGAGTCTCTGACTGTAAAAGAATCTGTGTTGACCTCAACTAAGGCGCTAGATCTAAAGACGGAGGCGAATAGACGCTTGCCGTCGGAAGATAGGGCAATGGTTCTGGGCATAGTTCCAACATTAACCATTTGGCCTTTAGGCCCGGCCACGTCACCACCGCCGGCATTCTTTAAGCTTTTTAAGACTTCAGCTAGTATAACTCTAACCACTACCCCGCGCCTAGAATCACTGGCGTAGAGCCAGCCTTTTACCTTATCTAAGGCCAGGTGCCTTGGAGTGGGGCTAAAGGAGGTGAAGGCCCCAATTCTTTGACCTTCGGGTATGGAAAAGACGACCACCCCCTGACCGGCCATACGACCGACCAACAAAAGGTGCCCGTCGGGGGTAAAAACGGTCCCACGTAAGCAGCGGCCGCAGTTATTGTCGCGGTTGCCTGAAATATTTTTAGTATTAAGCTTGGGGGAGTCGATTAAGTGAGCTACGTAGGAAAAATCCATCGGCTCATTGGAAGAGACGTCTATTAAGCCCACCGTGTTATCGCCCCAATGGGTGACGGCCAGATACCTACCGTCAGGAGAGGCGGCTACCATTTTAGGTAAAGGGCCGGTGGGCATGACCCTTACAATTTTATCCTCGGTTGTGTCTATTATGGCCATTGCCGATGGGTCGGAAGCGTTTTTATCGTAATCGCGCCGATAGTAAGGTACCCAAAAATATCGGCCGTTATGGGAAAAAATGCCTTCAACAGGCTTACCGGAAAAAAAGTTTAATTTATCAGCCGGAATTTGGTGGTAATATTGGTAATCAAAAAGGGTGGTCTCGCCATTTTTAAATAAACCCGCCTCGGCCGGACCAAAGGTATGCTTAATGGCTTTTAGAAGTTCAAGCTTGGGAAAAGAATAGACCAAGGTCTCTAGGCCCTCTAGGGCGTTTATGTATATTTTTTTTCCATCGGGGCTAAAATTAATAGATTTAGGCGAATTTATATGGGAGTCGATAATCGCCTCGGACCGCAATTTTACCCCAGCCCGCGGATCGCACAATTGCCCGATAGGCTCAAGCTGAGCCACCGAAATACGTTGAGCACCAATAGAGTAGAAAACTGCGACCAAAATTGCCGCGAGATAAAGGCTGAAAGTTTTTTTACCTAAAGTCATCTTCTTTCCTGCCAAGAGCCACCTGAGTTTAGCCAGGGGAGCAATGGAGTTCTCTCATTTAATCTCAATAGACGCGAAAAGACCACTCGTAGCCGTCGTCTCTAGAAGGGCGACGGCTACAATACTGACGACCGAAATGATTTACAGGTTTCAACCATAACCTCAAGGCAGATGGCGGCGGGAGTTGCTATGGCGCGGCAAATGTTTTCGGTCCTGAGTATAAGTGGACGAAGTTAATCTCTTCGAAAAAACACCCTTACGGTTCTATTTAAACGTTGCTCTTGAAAATGTTGCTAATCGGCTCTACGCTCCGATCTGGTTCGTACTTACCTTACCCTTGTTTATAACCTCAAGTTTTAAAAAGGCGGGACTTGAGGAGGCATCCCACCATTGTTATTGTTTCAGTTCACAAATGTGAACGTTTAAGGGCCCGTTCACAAGAGAGAACGCTGCGAGGCCAAGCCTATTGAAAGGTACGACACGTACCGCAGCAATGTAGCCCCCTATAGGAGCTTAGTAATTTTAACATTAAACAAAGTTAAAATATATGGTTGGAGCAGAGAGCTAAATAGAAATGTTAAAAGAACTAATGTTAAGAACTTAAGGGTATGCTAAAACTTAATTACAACACGAAAGTCGCTACCAGCCGCAACGTGAGAAAAAAAAGACTTGGTGAACGGTTACTAAATTCATTTCCCTTTTTCAAGTAATTAGTATAAAATAACCAAATAAATAAGCCAAACTAAGGGCACCGATGGCCGCCAAGGAATAAATTTAGTTAAATACGACTTACTTAAACCTATTGAGCTGGCTTTATGTAATTTAAACCTAGGTCAAAGCTCTAAGAGGCTGTGGATCGCTTAAGGCTTTTTTCTATTTTGGCCCAAGTCTAATTGTTATTTTTTACCTCTCAGGAGATGTCGTGAGCACCCAACTGATAATTTTAGTTTTTTACGTGGCAGTTTTGTTAGCCATATCGTGGTGGTCTTCGCTTTTGATAAAACGCGGCACCGCCAACAAAACCTTAAACTATCTTTTAGCCGGACGAAACCTTCCGGCCAGCCTAGTTACCGTTATGCTAACAGGCTTAGCCGTGGGCGGGGCCTCAACTGTGGGCGTGGCCGAAAGAGCCTATACCCAAGGTTTTTCAGCTGGCTGGTACAACGCCGCCTGGGGTTTGGGCGGCATATTCGTTGGGCTAACAGTAGCCAAGCATTTTAGGAAAATGTCGATTAAAACTATTCCCCAAATCATGGGCCATATGTTTGGCCCGTGGACTAGGGTCATTAGCGTTATCTGCCAGCTTTTGGTTATGATCAGCATCACGGCCTTACAATATGTGGCTGGAGGGGCTATTCTAACGGCCTTATTGCCTGACGTCTTTACCTTTAATCAAGGCATGCTGGCCTCGGCCGTGATCTTCATCATTATCACCCTCTTCGGAGGCTACTGGGCTAGCGGCCTAACTAACCTAATAAACGTCATCGTCATCTACGTGGGTATAGTGGTGGCCTTATGCGCCAGTTTGGGTAAATTCGGGGGCTTATCCGCTCTTAGAGAGGCCCTCCCGCCTCAAGGCCCCTGGTTCGACTTAATCAGCGGCATGGGCCTAGCCACTGTAGTCGCCTACGTCCTAGTCTTAATGACCATGGCCACGACCACCCAGGCTGTCTCTCAGATCTGTTTTGCCTCTAAAAACGAGGCCACGGCCAGGAACGGCTTTCTCTTAGGCGGAGTGCTAATACTTCCGGCCGGTTTTCTGTGCGCCATGTTTGGTATTTTGGCCGCAGCCAATTTCCCAAACCTAGAAAAGGCCTCTTTGGCCCTGCCAACCTTAGCCACCCAGCTTTCCCCGGCTGTGGGCGGCTTGTTTTTAGCTTCTCTTTGGGCGGCCGATATCTCCACCGCCGTGGGACTTTTGATGGGCTGCTCGACGTTAGTGCTCGAAGACGTGGTAAAAAAAATCTATGTAAAACCCTTAAACAATGCCCAAGAAATTTTTCTCTCTCGCATAGTAGTTCTTCTAGTAAGCTTACTCTCCTTCGGCCTAGCCCTTACCGTGGTGGGCATCCTTAAAACTATTACCACCGCTTTGGCGGTGACGACCTCTTTTACCTTCATTGTCCTAGCCGGCATCTATTGCCCGGGCATTTTAAAAAGAGCTGCCGGATTTTGGGTGGTATTAGCCTCATTAGTCTTATGGATAATTTGGACTTATTTCCCCTCTCTAAGAATAGGACCGGAGCTGATTTACGCCGAATGGTTAGTCTGCGGCACTATTTTATTGCTATTCGCTATTTTCGCTAAAGAGCCGGCCAGAGATATCTTTAGCTCTAGCCAGGCCGACTCGGATGCCAATAAGCCTCCTGCCGAGCACCTATCTAAAAGCGCCCCCTCCTCTGGCTCGAAGGCTTAATCGCTCGGGCCTAAAGTTTTTAAAGGAATACTTACTATATGATTAGTCTTATCTCCTTCGATAAGCTCTTGGAGCTTACGGAGACTATTTTAATAAAAGGTTATGGTTATAACCAAAAAGAAGCCAATATCACCGCCCTCTTACTAGTCGAAGCCGATGCCAGGGGCATCCCCTCGCACGGGGTCTCGCGACTAGCCTTCTACCAAGTTAACCTTGATTTAGGCCATTGCCGGCCAGGATTTGAGCCTAAAATAGTCTGGCAAACCCCGGTTTCCCTAGTAGTCGACGGCCAAGCCGGGGTGGGCTGTTACGTTGCCGATTGGTGCGTTAAAGAAACTATAAAGCTGGCTAAAGAAAGCGGGGCCGCCTTCTGCTCAGTTCGCAACTCTAACCATTACGGCATCGCCGGCTACTGGGCGGAACTAATAGCCAATGAAAACATGATTGGCCTAGCCTTTACCAACACCTACATCGCTGGGGTTCCCACCTTTGGTAGCCGCCGCATTTTAGGCACTAATCCTATTTGCGTGGCCATTCCCGAAGCCGGGGGCCGCACCTTTATGCTGGACATGGCTACGGCCACCGTTTCTCACGGCAAAATAGAACTCTACGATCGTCGCCAAAAACCCATGCCCCACGGCTGGGTGGTCGATGAAAAAGGAGAAGAAACCTTTGACGCCACAGCCTTTGAAAAGACCTTTTACCAAACCATGTTCGGCGGTCACCTCTACGTTGGAGGCGTGGGCGAGGAGTCGGGCGGGCACAAAGGCTTTGGCTTAGCCCTTATGGTTGAACTTTTATGCTCTGGCCTCTCTTTAGGCGCTTCCAGCCCAGAAACCTATCTTAAGAGCGGAGTAGCTGGCATCGCTCATTTTTTTGGGGCCCTACGGATGGATCTCTTCGGCCAGCCATCGTTAATTAAAGAACATATTGGCGCTATATTAGATCGCATTCGCCTTAGCGAAAAAGTCGAGGGGCACGAGAGGATTTATATCCACGGTGAAAAAGAGACTGAGGCTAGGGCCAAAGCCATGGAGGACGGCGTGTTCCTAGATCCAGCTACTAAAAGCTATCT
>JAITQT010000287.1 GCA_031288745.1 Deltaproteobacteria bacterium | reverse complement strand
TAAATCAATAATAATTTATTTTTGGAGTCGGCAGAAAAAAAATGCTCCCGACTCCATATTCAGAGATTTTTTTTCGAGAGGGGTTTTTGCGCTACGATCAATGTTAAGAACTTAAGGGTATGCTAAAACTTGATCGAAGCGCAAAAACCTCTTAAAAGCAAAATAGTCTAACAAATTAACTAGTAATAAGGACATGTTACAAATTTAAAGACTGATAAAGGGGACTTTTTGCTCTTCGATCAAACTTAATTACAACTCGAAAGTCGCTACCAGCCGCAACGTAGGGAAAAAAAACTTGGTGAACGGTTTACACTCCGGTTAAATGTTAACCTGTTAAAGGCCGTCTAATCTTACCAAATGCGCTAGTCTAAAGTATTTACAGCTTCTCCATGGCTGACTTTCCCTTAACCAGCACGTCAATATCGTAAATAGTCTCTTGAAGCTTCGACTCTTCTTGATTTAGAGTGCTAGCGATGGTCGAGGATTCCTGAGCGGAGGCGGAGTTGGCCTGAGTTACTTGATCTAGATGGTTAACTGCTTTCGAGATCTGCTCTATACCCAAACTTTGCTCTTTAGAGGCCTCCGCCACTTCGGCGACTAACCTAGCCATTTCGGTCACTTGTTCGTCTACTTGCCTAAAGTTTTCAGCCGTGTGATTAACCATATTGGAGCCACTATTAATATTAGTGATGGTAGACTCAATGAGGCTAGCCGTGTTATTGGCGGCGTCGGCCGACCGAATGGCCAAATTTCTAACCTCTTCGGCCACCACCGCAAAGCCCGCTCCAGCCTCGCCGGCTCTAGCAGCCTCCACAGCTGCGTTCAAGGCCAAAAGGTTGGTTTGAAAGGCAATTTCGTCAATGGATTTTATAATCTTACTAATTTGATTGCCGGAAACCGAGATTTCACCCATAGCCGAGATAACATTATCCATAGAACCCAATGATTTTTTTACCATTTCGCTAGCCATGACCATCAATTTATCAGCTTGGGCGCTATTATCAGCGTTGCGTTTGGTCATAGAGGATAGCTCTTCTAGGGCTGCGCTCGATTCCTCAAGCGACACCGAACTCTGAGCTGCCCCGTCGGCTAAGGCGTTGGAGTTAAGAGATAGTTGCTCGGCCAGTTTCTGGACCTGCTCTGAGCGCTCATCTAAGTCTTCGTCCAGTTTTTTGAGGCTAAAGTTAAGATGCGAGATGTAAGAAAGGCACATCCAAAGGCCAAAGACTAGGCCAGCGATAGACGTAATTAAGAGAAAAGAAACGGAGCGAAAATAAGAGCGTTCTACCCGCACCAGTTCATTTTCTAAGTTACTTTGACTGATATTAACTAGCTCTCCTATTAAGTTCGACTCTTTACTGCGCATCGGCCCACCCTCATATATCAGAGTATTTAGGGCCTTTTTATTGCTGTTTTCGTCAGTTAAAGCGGCGATGTGTTGGAATATCTCAGTCCCTCCTCCACGCAAGGGTTTAATATTTTCCCAGTAAATCTTACTAGCCTCTTCTAGCTCAAGGTTAATATATTCTGGCTTCAAGGTAAAGGCCGTGGTTTTTGAAGTCATCGAGCCATCTTCGCCGAATTGGATCTTGCCCTTGCCGGCGTTGGAAAATTCTGTGTTAAAGGCCTTGAGTTCCTCATCAGAGATAGCTGAATTGGTTAACTCTCTTTCGAGAATATTTAGATTCTTAGTAACCCTAGCCAGTTCCGATTTACCAGTTTCCATGAATCTTTTGTGATCATCGTTAGAATTAACCAAAAATAGAATCTTTTCTCTTAACTGAAGCCCCTTTATAGCCTCTATGGTCTCTAAGGCCGTAAAGGCGACGTCTTGGGCTTTTTTATTGTAAGAGAGCGGCCGAACTTTCTCTATGAGAGATCTTAAAAGTGGTTCGTAATTTAGCCAATATTCTAAGCTATAAGTAACGCTAATTATTGAGCCTATCATCGTAGTGTTTTTGTAGCTATCTTGGTAGACTTGCTCCATAAGTTTGACATGCTCGGCCCAACTAGCCATAAAAGCTTTCCAAGCGGGGCTCTCCTGGGCAGTGGGCTTAAAACTTTCGATAAAGGTCGTAATCACTTTCCTACTGACGGCGTCCATTTGGTCCTTTTCGGTCTTCTTATCAGTCCGGGAATCCTTTAAGACCACCTCTCTAATACCTAAGGCTTGTTCTTCAATAGCCAAATTAAGCCTTAAAAGGTCGGCCACGTGACGGGCCGAGGCCACGCCATCTTCGACGGCCCGCCTCTGAAAATTTATGGAGATCCAAGCGACTATGGTGATGAGTATGGAAATAAAGATCAAAAATAAGGAAACTAAAAGGATCTTAACTTTTATAGACATAATGCCGCCTCTTTTAAGGTCAAAACCATAGGCCGAACTAACAGTTCGACCTTTAGGGCAGAAAAAAAAACTTAGCCAAAGCACCCGCTAAGGGCTTAAGCTCCTTGACGAGGCCAGGGTTAGCCTGAAATTAGAACTAGAAAAAAAACATCTGCTAAGGACTGAGTAACATCCATATTAAAATCGGAAACATTGACCTAAAATTCAAAAAAAGGAAACGAACACTCGATAGTTTCTAAGTTTCCAATTTTTAAATTTTAACCTCGCCTTAAAGCTCAAATTAAGTCGCTTAGTTGTGGTGAGAAAAGCTAAATAGATTACGAGTATAGGCCCACAAGGCCCCAAAAAACCAACCCCTAAGATTTTTTCGACCGTTAGTGACTTTAGGGTAAAATTTCTAAAATAGAGACCTGTTACAGGCTAACAAAATACGGATTTTTTAAAGGTTTAAAAGACCTCGACTTTAGGCTTAACTTAAAAAACTAAATTGAGCGACTATATAATAGAACAATACGGTGCCAATCCCGCCAGCTCAGGGGCTAAATCGGGCCGACCGCCGCAGTGGACTCTTTTTGGCTCTAAAGCCTAATACCATTGAATAATTAACTTTATCTTTTTTTTGGCCTTAGGTCAACAAGCTCTTTTTAGGCCTCTTAAAATAGTCATAGGGCCGCCGCTCTACTGCAATCCGTATAACTTAGAGGCAAAACCCAAGGCCCGGCCTAGAGCCAATAGGGGCTCGTTTTTGATTTCTTGGTCTTGGTTCTTTAAGCTCTCTGAAACGGCTAAAGACCACCATAGGTTTTGCGAGCGCCAAAAATCGACTGGGAGACTGCGCTTTTTTAAAAAATTTACGAAGGCAGTCATCTCAGTTAATAAGCCCTCTCTAACCTCTTTGGCGGTCGCAGCTTCAAAGAGAGCGATAAGGTATTTTTCCGAGGCGTCAACTAATTCGGCCTCATATTGGTGAAACAAGTCGCCGGAAACCGCCTTGTCCAAAACGTTTCCCAACCTCTCCAAATCTAACGAGTGGCAAAGGTTCATGGTTTTTTTAAAAGATTCCACCTCCCCTTCAGCAGCCACTCTAAAAACAAAGCGGCTCATCCAATCGGAGGAACTCTGAGAACGGCCATATTGCAAAAGTAATTCGCGGCTAGCCTCAAAGGCCGAAAGTGTCCTGGTTTTAAGATCTTTAAAGAAAAACTTAACCAACTCAGCTAAGATAGTCTCCCTTACGCTAGGCCAAAGGGTCTCGAGGCTAAAGCGCTCGAAACGATCAGAATTTTCCTCAGCCGCTTTAACGATGGCCTCCCCGCTTTGGGCTAAGGCGCGCAAATATTCAAAATCAGCCTCACTCCCAACTAAAAACTCAATCCCGCTTCCGCCGGGGCCAAAGACGGCCAAGACCGACCTTTTTACAGCCACTAAGCCAATAAAACGCTCGTCGCTCATCTCTATTTTAGCAGCCAAGGTTTTGGCTGAAACCCTATCGCTGGGCTCGGTTGATTCGATGAAGATAGAATCTAAAATAGTAAACTTAAGGCACTTAAATTCCTCTAAGGCTTGAGGCACTTTCATTAGCCTAGCCGCAGCCCAATGAGCGGCCGATAAAGACCACGACAAAGCCCGAGGGGCCACTAATTTTTCCCAAATGTCTTGCCCGCTATAGCGTTGATCGTTTGGTTTCGCCAGCCTAAGATAGGCAACTAGGCCCCCTATTAGATCCCTATCGTTTAGCTCCGCGCACAACTCTACCGCCCTTAAAGCGTAACAAAGATTTTGAACCGGCTCTAAACCCGCGATATCATCGAAAAACCAGCCGCAACTAGTAAACATGTAGAGGCTCATCAGCTGCGCTTCCATTAGCGTTAAGGCTAACTTACGGCGGTTAACGTCGATAGGTTCGATTAAATGATTTAAGAGAAAATCTTCGATAACTTTAGGGTCATAAGAGCCAGCCAAGACCTCAACGTAGTCGTTTCTGGCGGCCCAACGGTCTTTAAATAGGGAGGACCCTTGATATTCAAAGATGTCGCTTAGACTATCCCGTAGCCAGTTTAAGCCGTCGCGCAAAGGGGCCCGCCATTTTTGATTCCAACCTGGGCCCCCCCCAGTGTGGCAACCGCAATCGGAGCGCCAGCGCTCGACTCCGTGGGCGCAGCTCCAAGAGGTGTTTTCAACTAGCCTGGCTTCTAAGCGAGGAGGATGGAGAGATAAAAATTCGCCGTAATTAGTCAATATCAGCCCTTCTTGGGCCCCTTGACGCTCCAAATGATCGCAAAGCCAGGCCAAGGCCATCTCGCCATACTTAAAATGATGACCATAGCTCTCCCCGTCGGTAGCTAAATTTACCAGACGGGGGCGTCCGTCGGGATAGGGGTCTCCGAAGGCTTGTTCAATCCTATCAAAAAAGTAGGCCCCATCTCTTAAGAGATTTTCAAAGGCCACTGCTCGTGAGACTGGTCCGTCGTAGATAAAGACGTCTAAATAATCGTCATCGCCTAAGCCCCAAAATATGCGGTAGGGTTGCCTAGGGTCGGCCGGAGAGGTTAACTCTTCCCACGGCCCGCAACGGGAGCGTTCTAACGGTCTAACGGCGTCTATCTGACCTTGGGCCAGGATAGTAAACTTGATACCGTTTTTTTTCATTAGCCTTAGGCTCTCGGTGTCAGCAGCCGTCTCGGCCAGCCACATGCCTTCGGGCTCACGGCCAAAGGTCTGAGCAAAGTATTTTTTTCCCCAAACTATCTGGGTTAGCTTATCACGACTATTGGCCAAAGGCATGATGATGTGGTTAAAGACCTGGGCCAAGGCTGGGCCGTGACCATGGCCTAGCCTAGCCCCCAAAGCGTCGGCCTCGACCGCCAAGCGGTAAGTATTGGGGACCTCGCTCTTTAGCCAGCTCATTAAAGTAGGCCCTAAATTAAAGCTAATATAGCGGTAATTATTAAGGACCCTTTTAATATCTCCATTATGGTCCAATAACCTAGCCCAAGCGTTAGGGGCGTAGCAATCTCTAGTTATCCGACTATTCCAGTCGTGAAAAGGCGCGGCCGAGGACTGAGCGGAAATTGAGCCGCTCCAAGGGTTTTCCCGCGGGGGTTGATAAAAATGCCCGTGGATTACTAAATAGCGCAAATTAGGCATTCACTTTAGTCTCCAGATAAAATCTTAATATTGTTTAACTGAGGATGGAAGGCAATGGCCGAAGAGGGGCCCAAAAAATACGAACGACCTTTAATGGCTGTTTAAATCCTCCCCTCCCTTAGGTAATAGGCTTAATACGCCCCCTAAAGCAGAAGGCCCTCAAATCTTTATAGAAGGGGGGCCTTTTTCGTCGGCTGGCTGGCCAGGTCCTCTTTAGGCATTGAGCCAACGACTAGCCGGCCGTAAAATAATTAAAGCACCGACTAAATCGGAGGAATTTTCATAACCACCAGCTGAACCTAAATTCTGCTTAAAGCCTAAGCAATTACCTATTTCGGCCAGGGCAGCTTCCAGATATTTTGACTTATCTACATTAGCTAACTTTTATAACTTTCTACCTTATTACCACCCAGGCTACCTAATTTTAGCAATAAATTGACATAGTATTTGCTATATTTTTAGAGAAACAAGAATTTAAGATTTAAGGGTTTATAGAATTCGCCCTTGGCATCGATAGATGAAAATAACCACGCCCAAATTGAAGCCTTCACTTCCTTCCTAATTGAGATAGAAGTGTTTTTTTTATCCCTTTAAATAAAGGTGAAATTTTCAGGGCTACCGATAAAAAAACCTATAGACTTTTAAAACCAAACAAAGCATAATTTTGACTCGTTAAAACTCAGAGTCCAAAATCAAGTGCCTAAGATCAGCTGAATCCGGCGGAGGGTCGCCGGCGTAAAAACGCACCACATTGCAGCCAGCCTTTTTTAAAATAAAGTCTCGGGCCTTTTCCTTATTCGACAAAGTCCGGCTCTCATCGACCACTTCGACCACGGCCACGATGTTTAACCTTACGTCGCAGACCACGAAACTTAAAGAGGTGTTGGTTAGAACATACTCGGCAATCTTAAGGTGTTCAAGGTTACGCGAATTAGGGGCCACCGCAGCGATGCTAGCGACTTTGGGAAAGATTAAGTGATGGTTAAAGGCCGATCTAAGTAGCTTATAGTAAACAATTTCCCTTGGATTCATAAAGGCGTTTTTGGCGTAATTGACCTCTAGCTCCTGAATAGTGGGCGCGGCTGGCTTAACCCCGGGGGCCGGGGAACTCTTAGAGCTTTTGGGCAGCTGAGTTTGCTCTATGGCAATGGGGGCTATCAGTTCGGTTTCGCCTACCAAAAGGCGTTTGGTATTTAAAGCGCTCGGAGGTGTGGTTGGTGATAGTTCTTTAAGATCGTGGGCGGCTAATGGAGTTGGTGGCCCGCTGCTCGTCGGGGCCTGAACTAGATCTGGAGCTGGGGCTGGAGAGGCGGCAAGCTGGGGAGGCTGAGGCTGTAGCCTTTTAGGGCTAACAGGCGCTGGTGGCGACGGCATCTCTTGAGCACTCGGGGCTTGAACCGCTAGGCTAGCCGCCAGCTCTTCTACTGACTCTACTAGCGCCTCTGGCAGCTCACTGTCAAAGGTCGATTGATTAGCGCCGTTAGAAGCGTTAGAAGCGTTAGCCTCTAGAGGCGAGTTATAAACCTCGACGCTAACCTCATCATGCGGGGCCGAGGAGGGTACAAAGTCCGCGACCAATTGGGGCGCAACGTTAGAGGCGACTTGGGGAGCGACTTGTGGAGGTACTTGAGCTGCGGCCTGGGGCGCTGCTTGTGGTGTTACTTGGTCTGCGGCTTGAGGCGCTCCTTGTGGAGATACTTGGGCTGCAACCTGAGGCGCTAATTGGGGCGAGACCTGAGTGGGTAACCTAGTTGCCCCAGCCCCTATCCTTACTCCGGCCGAAGGGTGAACTTGATTTGGGGGCACCGAATGGACTAACGGGGGTTCTTGACTCATAGCCTGAGCCAAAACTGGTTCGGCGGCGGGGGGCATAGCCGAGTCAAGAGGCGTTACGGACGGGCCTAGCGGTGGGGCCTTAAGAGAGGGCGAGACGTCGTTATTGGCGGCCTTAAGCTCAACGGCCCTAAAAGTTCCTGGTTTAGAAGGCGCTATCTCAAAGTTCTGGTCAGAGTCTAAAAAATCCGGGGGTGGTGGCGCGGCTTCAGTGTCTATTAAAGGGGCTGCCTGGAGAGTAGCCAAGTCGGCGAGCGGTTCTGGGCCTGAATCAGGGGCAAAATCAGGCAAGGCCTCCATAGATTGCTCGGCCTCTAGCGGAGGCGGCTCAATCCTTTCACCCTTACGCTTTTTAGCACGAAAGGCCTCTTTTTCGGCCTTTTTCTTAGCTTCTTTGGCCTCTTTAGCCGCTTTAGCTGCCGCCTTCTTTTCTAGCGGGGCCGCTAAGGCTTTAGCTGTCGAGTCTGAGGCAGCGGCCTCGAGATTTTTCGCTCCCTTAGGCTTTAATTTGCGAGATAGTAGATATAATCCAGCTAGAATAAAGGCCCCTCCGGCTAAATAATATAAAGCACCGGGAGTATTAAATAAATCCAGAAAAAAATCCATAAGTCACCTTCGAATATAACTTACGATAATTATAAAAAAAACTATTTAAAAATATATTTATATATATTAAATATTTATTTTATATATTTAATAACAGAGTGACCGTTCACAATTCCTCTTCAAGACCTTGTTTTGCTATTCCCGCTTGACTGAAAAAAGGCTTAATATGGCTAAGGGTTGGCAGGCCCCTCGCAATTATAAAATCCTTATTTAAGGATAACCTTACAGCTTAATCTAGAATGCACCGCTAAAATCTCAAAGCGCGGAAGGCCTCCTGGAAAGGCTGGTGAACGATTGCATAGGAGAAAACCACTTAGCTTTAGCCAAAGGTCCAGAGGTCCTAACATTATCAACGGAGATTATTTTCATAAACTTAGCCTAATAACCTATCCGGCTTCAATAAAAGCCAGTACCCTTTAGGGTAGCGGTAGTTCACTATCTTTATCAAAAATACCCCAGTAAGAATAATCTTAGCGAGCGGAGAGGTTTTTTTTGCGTAACCGCACCGATTTGGGGGTCACCTCCAGCATCTCATCTTCTTTGATAAAAACTATGGCCTCTTCGAGCGACATCTTGCGGGGTGGGGTTAGCCTAAGGGCCTCGTCAGAACCGGCGGCCCTAATGTTTACTAGCTTTTTTTCTTTAGCCGGGTTAACCCACAAATCCTCCGAGCGAGAGTTCTCGCCTACAATAAGACCTCGATAAAGGGGATCGCCCGGCGAGATAAAAATTAGGCCTCGCGGCTGGAGATGATAAAGGGCGTAGCCCACCGCCTGACCTTGGCGGTCGCTAATTAAAGAGCCGTTAACCCGCCCTCTAATTGGCCCTTGCCAAGGGATGTAACCTTTGCTCAAACAATTGAAAAGGCCAGTACCCCTAGTATCGGTCATAAACTGGCTCCGATAACCAATTAGGCCTCTAGTGGGGGCCTCGACCTCGAGCCTGACCCTGCCGGAGCCGTGATTGGCCAATCTCACCACCCGACCCTTGCGGGCCGTAAGCTTTTCCGTAACCACCCCCACATATTCCTCAGGGACGTCGATTACGGCGAGTTCCAAAGGCTCATGGGCTTGATTGTTGATTTCTTTTATCACTATTTTAGGGGGCCCTAGAGTAAGCTCAAAGCCCTCCCGCCTCATAGTTTCAACCAGCACCGCCAGCTGCAATTCCCCCCTAGCCTCGACCTTAAAGACCTCAGATCCGGCTTCGGGACTTTGAGAGACCCTAATGGAAACGTTAAATAAGGACTCTTTTTCTAAGCGGGCTTTTAGCTGCCTTGAAGTTAAGTTCTGACCCTCGCGACCGGCCAAGGGCGAGGTGTTGATGGAAAACTCCATAGCCAACGTGGGCTCGTCCACCTCTATGGGTGGCAAGGCCTCCGGGTTAAGGGGATCGCAGACAGTATCGCCAATAAAAGCGTCTGGAAGACCGGCTATGGCTAAGATATCTCCGGCCTCGGCAACATCGGTTTCCACTCGGCTAAGACCACGATAAGTGTAGAGGGCCTTAAGGGGAGAAACCACGCTCACTTGGCCTTTTTTTATTAAGGCTACTTGCTGGGCCGCCGTAAGCCTTCCGCGCCTCAGAGGGCCGATGGCTAAGCGGCCTACGTAGTCAGACCATTCAAGGTTAGTAACCAAAAACTGGGCTGGTTCATCTGCATTAGCTTTCGGGCCCGGAATATGATTGATAATAGCTTGAAAGAGGCACTCCAAAGAACTTGAGCGGTGCTCCAAAGCCTCATCTAAAGAAGCGTAAGCCGCCCCAACTTTGGCGTTAGTGTAAAAGACCGGAAAATCTAACTGGGCGTCGTCGGCGTCGAGATCAATAAAAAGAGAGTAGATTTCGTCTAAAACTTCTGGAGGACGGCGATCGCTGCGGTCGATTTTATTAATTACACAGATTATCGGCAGCTTTTTCTCCAAAGCCTTTTGCAGCACGAATCTAGTTTGAGGCAGCGGCCCTTCAGATGAATCGACTAGCAATAAAGCCCCGTCGACCATAGTTAGAGTCCTTTCCACCTCGCCTCCAAAGTCAGCGTGACCAGGAGTATCGACTATATTAATTTTATAGCCAGCATAAACTACCGAGGTGTTCTTGGCCATGATGGTGATGCCCTTTTCTCTTTCGAGATCGAGGCTATCTAAAATACGCTCTTGAACGTTTTGATTGTCGCGAAACAAGCCGCTTTGCCAAAGCATGGCGTCGACTAAAGTGGTTTTACCGTGATCAACGTGGGCGATAATGGCCACGTTTCTTATTTTAACCGCGCTCATCGGGTCCTTAAAAAATTATCTGATGTTAAAAAAAACAATTATTAATCCTCGAAGAGACGATTTAGAAGGCCTGACATAACTATAGAAAAAAATTCCAGGCCAATATAGACGGCCTAAAATAAAGAAATAGCCCTCAGGTTAAAACTACTCGACCAAGGCCCGATCAATAGTCGTTCGCCTAAATATGATCCACGTTAGTGTTTTAAGGGTAAACAAAAGGCCGGGCCGCTTTACTTAATCATCACATCCAAAATTCTGGGCACAGCCAAATGTGGCGTTCCAGTCTCGTTGACCGCCACCACCGGCTGACCCTCGACGCTTATGCCCACCTGAGTTAAGCAACCGCATTTTTTACACCAGCGATGTTCCAGCTTAAAAATATCGCCGCTTTGGACCGACTCCTCGGCCACTACCATCCAGGAATGCGGTTTACCGTCGATGCAAGAGCTAATTTGCGGTTTAATCATGGCCATAAAAAAAATCCTCTAATTTTACGACGTCTCGCCCCAACCAAGGATAAGGGATTTACGCGAGACAAAAATAATAATTTAGCTAAAAAAATCCTTTCGGAATCTTTTAGACTTACTTTATAGCCCCGCTAAAGCGGGCCCGGGCCAGGGTTAAGCTAACGACTACCCATTTTACTACATAATAAGCCGCCGTTAAACAGAGAGAAAAGAAAAAAACGAGCCGCAATAGCCGAAAAGATAAAAATAATAAACCACTCTAAAGGGTCATGGGTTCGAGGGCCTCAACCTAAAAGAGCCTTAAGCCTTAAAAGCCATCGCTAGGCCTTAGGCCGAGGCGGCTTAAAAGATTTTTCCGGCCGCTTTTTTAGGGTCCTGGCCAGAAATGCGGACTGGAAAATTAATATCTATCTTACTCTTTTGTCAAGATTAATGCAACTCCCCAATGCTCCTATAATGGAAATCTAGGATTTTTTACAGGAGGATAAATAATAAAAAATATTTAAATTTTATATTTTTAAAATTATTATTATTAGATTTAAAAGTAATAAAAAATTAGTCAATCACTTAAAACAGTCGCTATTTTTTTACTTAGGCTAGTAGCCAAGTCGCCCAAAAAATAAATTTTCGCCCCAGTGAAGCTCTTGGCAAAAAAATAATTTAAGCCTAAAAAAAAACAATGTCTCTCTCTTGTTAAATGCAAGAGTTTATGTTAGTATATGTGACGTTTAAAGTTTGGCTCTTAAAAAAAACGACTTTTTTATTTTTCAGCCCAATTTATTAACTAAATTAAAGCACTTCTCTTAAGGGCCCCTAGCTTCCTTAATTAAGCTAACTAAAGCCGGTTCCCGTTAAAGCGAGGAGACAACAAGGCTTAGAGCCAAGCGCAGTCGTAAGGTTGTGGCTAAATTTTAAATTTTTAATCCGAACTATTTTCTAAAGACCAACTGCAGGCCTTAAAAAAAACTTCACCCCAATGGTAAAAAAATTAACCTTGATCGAAGCGCAAAAACCTCTTAAAAGCAGTAGAGCTAAAAAAATTAACTAGTAAAAATGGTATGTTATAATTTTTAGGACTGATAAAGAGGACTTTTTGCTCTTCGATCAACCTTAGTCCTTTCGCTTATGTCTTTGAAAGATCAAAAATATTCGCGGCTCTTATTAAAGCCCTAACTTTGGTAGTCCTCTTCGGCAAGCTAAAAAAATTTAAACCGAAAGACCCTGCTCTCTCGTTTTTTTCTTTTTCGAATGGCTAATTTTTGGATAGACTCAAAAAGCTTTGGAGATGATTCTTTGAAATGTGGTATACTTGTTTGCCCAAAATGGTGTATAATATTTTCTTAAGTTCCACGGTCAATGGCCGACAAGAAAATGAGAAACAGATTAAGTTAAATTATTTACAAAATTCTTTTATTAACTATATCTATACATATTTAACTTATCCTTTAATTTTTACACTTAATGTAAAAATTAAATTTAAGTATTTAATTAATAATCTTTTTTGCCTAATGCTACTTGTTACCTTTTTTGGGAAGCTTTGGCCGGTCCGTGGGCACCCGATTTAAGCTCTTTTTTGAGTCCTTAACTACTAGTCTTGTCTTGGTCTAATTTTTTTTGAAATTTTTTCCAAGCCTTGTTAGCCTTAAAACTCTCCTTTTTTTTAAACTTAAAATATAAATTTTTATAGGCACTTAAAAAAATGAACTATAAACATATTTCGTTCACTTTTCTTGTCTTTTTTATAATATTAATAATACAAAGTGCCGAATGTTCCGCAAATTTATGGGAAAATTCCAAAAAAAATAATTCACCCGCTCAAGTCACCCAACCTCAACCCGCTGTCCAGAGAGTTCCTGACCAAGAAGTTATTGAGAGCGAAAAAGCCACTCAGAAGAAATTGGCCTCACCCGAAACCTCTACTCTCCCCTCTTCCTCAGAAATCAATAGTAGCCAAAAAAATTATCAAACTATAGATAATTTGGCCAGAAACGAACCTAAGAGCAAAAAAAATCGTCTCCCAGCTGCGGTTACTTCCGAGAAAGAAGAACAAAAAAAAGAAGAACAAGAAGGTCCCCAACCTTTTTCCCTAGAACAAATTAAGGCCAGGGCGGCAGCGGCCGCAGCTCACTGGACTAGGCCTAGTCGGATCGCCAAGGTAATTATGGCCGGCGACTCCATGATGCTGGGTGGCATTGGCATGGCTTTGGAAACTAAATTTAAGACTCTTTCGATTTCGGCCCAAAAAGTGGGCAAGATTTCAACTGGTTTAACTCACTCCAAACGCCTTAATTGGCCTGTTTACTTTAAACAAGTCATGGACACCGAAAGGCCTCAGCTAGTTTTCATCTCCTTGGGAGCCAACGACTGCATGCCCATCATAGACGAAAACCGCAAGGCCCACAAAATGTTCTCCCTAAGCTGGCAAGAGCAATACGGCTTAAGGATAGGGCGACTTTTAAATAGCGCTTTGGAAATTAACGCCTTGGTCGTTTGGGTGGGTTTGCCGGTCATGGGTAAAGAGCCCTATAACTCGCAAACTAAGATCCTTAACTCGGTCGCCGAAAGAACCTGCCGGGCCTACATTAACTGTAGTTACTTTGACTCCACCAAATCTTTAGTCGATTCCCAAGGTCGCTATGCCACTTACATTTCCGACGATAAGGGC
>JAITQT010000176.1 GCA_031288745.1 Deltaproteobacteria bacterium | reverse complement strand
CACATAGTTTTTCATAGTTTTTCTCCCTGATTTCGGTTAGGCGGCAGTAGGGCCGCGCTGGTCATGAGATAGTTATACATACTAGATCAACAATTAAAATTTTTAAATAACTATATTTCATTACATTTTTTTAACTTAAATCTATATCTTTCTCCTTAACTTTAAAATCTTTTAAGGACCTCAAAATCCCAACTTCTAATTTTTAAGGCCCAAGGTCAAGACTCAAAATTTTTGGCCCAATTCATCCGCTCCTGCCCAAAGTTGATCGAAGCGCAAAAACCTCTTAAAAGCAAAATAGTCTAACAAATTAACTAGTAATAAGGTCATGTTACAAATTTAAGGACTGATAAAGGAGACTTTTTGCGCTTCGATCAAAGTTGGCCTTGTAAAAGCGATTTTTGGCTGGACGCGACTATTAGGCCTTCAATTAAAATTAGAAAATATTTTCAAGTCTTTAAAAAATTGTTATTAAGACTCATTCTACTTAACCTTAAAATTTAATTCAAGCAAATTTTTTTAAATTTTTCTGCATCCACCAACTAAGCATAATAGAGGTTAAAGCCCAAGATTAACCCTTGGCCTAATAAAATAGCTTCCGTCTCATAACCGTCCGCTTTTAGTTAAGTTTGGGGATCTTTTTTAATTTTATATTTTAATTTTTAATCCTAAAACTTGTAATTTAACAATAAATGATAATATAAGTTCTTATTTTTATATTTTTTTTAATTTTAGGACCTTTACGCTTTATACTATTAGCTCGCATGGTCAAAGAACTCTCAACCCTTTAAATTGGGCGCACTCGGTACCTAATGTCAGCTAAGAGCTAGATTAAACTTTTCGATGCAAAAACATTTAGCGCTTATTGGCCTCTATCGGGTCAGCCAAATCATCTTTAAACGCTAATCCAGGAAAGACCTATAGACTTCAGACGGCCAAAACTGGATGGCTATACCTCGGAAATGATTAAGCAAAGTCGAATTCGGACGGCTAGAGGCGGATCCGGTCTTGTTTCATACTGGCTATCTGACTATCAATAGTCTCAATGGGAGTCATTAACGAAAGAGGAGGAAGACTAAAAAGAGGGGTTATATCCTTTTAGGCTCCCCAATTCGGAGATAAAAATAGTTTTACCGAGTATTGCTTCCAAACCGTCTTCCAACGCAGTCGGAACGACTTTAGTAAACTGGGGCAACAATTATGTAAGGCCTTCTCCGAAAACGACGCTAAGACAGCCCGGTTTATCTAAGGTAACGCATCGACAACATTTAAGCGAGGAAAGACATTACCACTTCCTAGTTCAAACATCCTTCGGGGCGGCTAAATTGGAAACAATTGACTAGCTAGCCGGCACTATAGGCCAAACCGACTTGACCATAATCCTACCAGACGGAAAAAGGGTGGATATTGTTAAGTACCTATTAGGATGCCCTAAAAGCTATCGCGGCAAAAGACTACACTGGGCCTTTTTGACTAAACGCAAAGCGTTTTGAGGCACTAGCGGTGTCCATCTACAACCGAGTTAACGTTAAGACCACCTTCGTTACAAATTGAAGCAAAAATAGGCCTTCGAAAAAAATTTGAGAAATTGTAAATTGTTTTTGCCTTAAATTTATTAAGCTTCCTACCATATTTATAAGCGAGTCTAAAAAAAGGGTCTTCGCAGATTTGCGGGCGGATTCATTAAAGCCAAAGACCGCCTTAAGGTTTTTAAATAAAAACTTGACCCTTTGGCCCTGCAATATAAAGTATTTTTCTTGACTTTTCTTTATTTTCGTTTCAAAATATTAGATTGTTTCCATTGGTCGCGACTTTAATTTTGGTCGGTTGCCGGACCTTGTTTGGCTGCCAAATTTTGTACGTTTTTTATCTTTATATTATTTATCTTGTTTTTTTTATCTTCTCAGCCCAATGTGGTCTTAATTTATTATTCCCGCCAAGTCTCTTACGATAGATATTATAGCCGCCGCTAGGGTTAAGCCCGTAGGCGGCTTAAAAGTATATCTTAAGCCGATCCCGCTTTTTTTGGCCATCGGGCCGTTTAACCTAAAAACTTTTCCAATGGTTTTACCGACCCTCTTTGGCCTTAATTTGAACGCCGGGCCTTACCAGCTATGTATTTTTTGATTTTCTTAGAGCGTATCTTATGCCCCCCCATTCGATTAAGTTAGCTGATGCTTGCTTAACTCTCGACGACGGTTTTATGTTCATAGGGCAAACCGTGGGCCCAGTGAGCGAAGCTGAAGGCGAGGTCATTTTTATTACGGCCATGAGCGGCTATCAGGAGGTGCTGACCGACCCCTCATACCACGGCCAAATAGTGGTCTTTACCACGGCTCACGTTGGCAATTACGGGACCAACCCTTTAGTCGATCAATCCGATAGGATTAAAGTTGCCGGGGCCGTTTTCCATGAGCTTTGGCTCCCTAAGGTCGATCACTATTTATCTAATTCAGATCTGCCACAATACTTAGAGGATTTTTCTGTCTGCGGCCTAACGGGAGTAGATACCAGGTCCCTAACCCTTCACATTCGCCAAACAGGAGCCAAAAACGGCTATATCGGACCTATAACTTCTTCTCCACAAGAAGCCGTTCAAAGGGCCAAGGCCGTGGCCCCCATGACGGGGAGAGATTTAGCTATGGAAGTTAGTTGCCGCCAAGCCTATCAGCTTGCGGCCTCGCCCTCTATAGAAGTCGCCGGGCCCGCCCTACCAGTGGCCGTTTTAGATTTCGGTATCAAAAAATCTATCTTGGATAAACTCAGGGCCCAAAACCTTGACTTAACCGTCTGGCCTGGCGACACTGCAGCGGAAACTTTTTTAGAATTAAAACCAAAAGGTCTTTTTTTAGCCAATGGCCCAGGCGATCCGGCCGCCTGCGATTACGCTATTAAAGCGGTCTCCAAATGCCTTGGCCGCTTACCGGTCTTTGGGATTTGTCTCGGCCATCAAATCATGGGCCTGGCCGCTGGAGGGCGAACCTATAAGCTCACCTTTGGCCACCACGGCCTCAACCATCCCGTACGTGATAGCCGCAGCGAGCGTATTTGGATAACTAGTCAAAACCACGGCTTTTGCGTCGATCCTGACTCTCTGCCCTCAAATGTTAAGCCCAGCCACTTTAATATTAACGACGACACTTTAGAGGGCTTGGAATGGACGGATAAAGCAGCCTTCTGCGTACAATTTCATCCCGAAGCCTCCCCCGGTCCCCACGACCCTCTGGGCTTATTTCCAAGATTTCGTAAACTCTTGGAGGACTTTTATGCCTAGGCGTAACGATCTTGAGACCATCATGATCTTCGGCTCTGGACCCATCATCATAGGTCAGGCCTGCGAGTTTGACTATTCAGCTACTCAAGGTTGCAAAGCCCTTAAAGAAGAAGGCTATAGGCTCATTCTCCTTAATTCCAACCCAGCCACCGTCATGACCGACCCCGAGCTTAGCGATCGCACTTATATAGAACCTATGACGGCCACGGTAGCTGAAAAAATCTGTCAAACCGAAAAAGTTCAAGCCATTTTACCCACCTTAGGGGGGCAGACGGCCTTAAATCTAGCAATGGATCTCTATAATCTAGGTCTAATGGATTCTTTGAAACTAGAGATGATAGGCTCTAATCCTTCAGTTATTGAGGTAGCTGAAAATCGCCATCTCTTTAGAGACACTATGACCAAGCTGGGGCTTGATATCCCCGTCAGCGACTTAGCCCATAGCGTCCAAGAGGCCCAAAAAATCTGCGAGCTAACTGGCTTTCCAGCCGTTATCCGCCCCTCTTTCACTTTGGGCGGCACGGGCGGGGGAGTAGCCTTTAATCGCGACGAACTATCTGAATTAGCCTGGAGGGGGCTAGCCGCCTCCCCTATCCGTCAAATTTTAGTCGAAGAATCGCTCATCGGCTGGAAGGAGATGGAACTAGAGATGATTCGCGATTTAGCCGATAACGCCGTTATTGTTTGCGGTATAGAAAACGTCGACCCCATGGGCGTTCACACCGGAGACTCGATCACAGTGGCCCCCATCCAAACCTTAACCGACGTCGAATACCAGGCCATGCGCGACGACGCCTTAAGAGTGGCTAGGGCGGTGGGCCTAAACGGTGGCTGCAATATCCAGTTCGCCATAAACCCTAAAACTGGCCGGCGGGTTGTTATTGAAATGAACCCCCGCGTCTCTCGCTCGTCCGCTTTAGCCTCCAAGGCAACCGGCTTTCCCATTGCTAGAGTAGCCGCCAAGCTTGCAGTGGGCTATTATTTGGGTGAACTTAAAAATGGCATTACCGGCAAGAGCGCCTGCTTTGAGCCAGCCCTCGATTACTGCGTAGTCAAGGCCCCAAGATTTAATTTTGAAAAATTCCCCGGAGCTTCCCCAGTCCTAGGCTTAGAGATGCGGGCGGTCGGGGAGACTATGGCCTTGGGCGGCAATTTCCGTGAAGCCTTGCAAAAGGCCCTAAGAGGACTAGAAACCGGGCTTATGAGCCTAGAGCGTCGCCCTTTGGCCGGCTATGACGAACTTAGCGACGAGCAAAAACTAGAAGCTATGCGAGAAAGACTAGTTCAGCCCGAGCCCGATCGCCTTAATAACCTCTACGAAGCCTTAAAGCTTGGCCTAGACCCAAATGAAGCTAGCTCCCTCACCGGGCTCGATCCCTGGTTTATCTCTCAGCTTCTCATTATCCTTGAGACCGAAAAATTTTTGGTCGGCCCCTTCGCCCTAACCCTTCTCTCCGGCGGCCGGCCCACGACCGAGCAGTGGCTCAGAGTTAAGGCCCAGGGCTTTAGCGATAAAAAAATAGTCAAACTTATCGCCGAAAAGTTTCCCTTAAGCTTTTTAACTGAACAAATCGTAGCCCAATACCGAGAGCAAGCGGGGGCCCGACCCCATTTTAGAAGAGTAGACACCTGCGCCGGAGAATTCGAAGCCTCGACCCCATACTTTTACTCTAGCTTCGATTCCCCTTCAGCGTCTCAAGAAGAGCCTCGAGCTAAAAGCTCTAAAGGGCGGGTCATGATCTTAGGCGGCGGTCCTAACCGCATCGGTCAAGGGATAGAGTTCGACTACTGCTGCGTTAAGGCCTCTCAGGCCTTTGAAGCTATGGAACTAGAAACGATCATGGTTAACTCTAATCCAGAAACTGTCTCCACTGATTACGATGCGGTGGGGAGGCTATATTTTGAGCCCGTGACCTTGGAAGACGTGCTAAACGTCTATTACCGCGAACGCCCCGACGGCATCATCGTCCAGCTTGGAGGTCAAACCCCTCTTAATCTAGCCCAGGCCTTAAAAAATCGAGGCGCGCCTATTTGGGGCACGGCCCCGGAATCTATCTTTACGGCCGAAGATCGCGCTGGCTGGAACATTTTGGTCAATAAACTAGGCCTAAAACAACCCCCTTCGGGCATGGCCGAAGATGCTAAAACGGCTAAGATGGTGGCCGCCCGACTGGGTTACCCTTTAATCGTCCGGCCCTCGTTTGTTTTAGGCGGCCGGGCCATGCGAGTTATCCATAATGAAACCGAGCTTTTACAATACGTCTCCGACTTTGGGGCCTCAGGGCTTAACTTAGGCCCGCAAAACCCAATTTTAGTCGATAAATTTCTTGAAAACGCAGTAGAAGTAGACGTAGACGCCGTCTCAGACGGGCAAAGGGTAGTTATCGCGGCTATTATGGAGCACATAGAGCGGGCCGGGGTCCACTCCGGTGACTCTTGCTGCTCTATTCCGCCCTTTACTTTATCTGAAAAAGTACTCGAGCAAATCCGCTCTCAAACCCAAAGCCTCGGGCTGGCCTTAGATGTTAAGGGCTTGATGAATATCCAATTCGCCGTCTGCGATGGTGAGGTCTACGTCTTAGAAGCCAACCCCAGGGCCTCGCGCACCGCCCCATTCGTGGCTAAGGCCACCGGACGGCCGCTAATTGAGGCGGCGGCCAAGGTTATGGCCGGACAGACTCTTTTGGAAGCCGATTTTGATAATGAAAAGAAAATTGATTACTACGCCGTCAAAGAAGCGGTCTTGCCCTGGGGCCGCTTTAAGGGGGCCCAAGTGGAATTGGGCCCGGAGATGCGCTCAACCGGCGAAGTGATGGGTCTTGACGGCAACTTTGGGCTAGCCTTTCTTAAAGCCCAAGCTGCAGCCGGCATGACTATACCTTCTAGTGGCAACGTGGTCTTAACCGTAAGCGACCGAGATAAAGAAGAACTGGCCCCCTTGGCTGCGGCCCTAGTCGAACTAGGCTTTACTCTCCACGCTACACCTGGTACCCGCAAGGTGTTGCTTAAAAGCGGCCTTAAGGCCGAGGTCTCCGTTAAAATGAGGCTCGGCCGGCCCAATCTCTTAGATTTTATCCGAGACGGGCTAGTACAGATGATGGTTAACACCACCAGTGGCCCCGCATCGGCTAAGGACGCCACTGTTTTAAGAGCCGAGGCCATTAGCCGCGGCATTACCCTCATCACCACTATGGCCGGGCTCAAAGCGGCCGTGGAGGGCCTAAGGGAAATGAAAAAGGCTAGTTGGCGCATAGCTCCTTTGCAAGACTATCATAAAGCATAATATAAGTTAAATTTAGTTTTATATATTGCTATACAGTAAGTTTTCATTTTATATTTTATATAAATTAAACTTTAACCAAATATTTCATATCCTTGGTTTAGGTTAATTTTATCTTTTGTATAAAAATACCAGCGGCTAGCTTCTCTTAGCTGGCCCGGTTGATATTACCGTTAGTTTGGAGACTTAAGGTGAACGGCAGCAAGGAAGATGTGCAAATTAAGGATAGAGCCAGCGAGCTGAGGTTACTCTTTGAGGTCAGCCAGGCCCTTAATGGGGCAGGCTCGGAGATAGGCGATCACTTAGAGGAGACTTTGGCCTTAATGGCCAAATACACCGGTATGATGCGCGGTGCCTTCTATATGATTAATCCTGACGGCGAGATAGTGATGGAGGCGGCCTACGGCTTAAACTCCATCGAGCGCAAGAGGGCTCGCTATAAGCAAGGTGAGGGGGTTATAGGGCGAGTGACGGCTACTGGCCAGGCCATGGCCGTGCCCAACGTCTCACAAGAGCCCCTATTTCTTAACCGGACTAAGGCTAGGGATCTAAAAAAAGAAGATATTTCCTTTATTTGCGTGCCCATAATTTTAGATGGCCGCACCATAGGTGCCATTTCGGCCGATAGGCTCTTTTCCGACTCTGTGCGCATGGAAGAGGACATGCGCTTATTAACTATTCTCTCCACCTTAATCGCCCGCGCCGTTAGCGTTAGGCGCGACTTTAGTGCTCGCCACGAGGCCATGCTCGAGGAAAACCGAAGGCTCCAGGCCATCCTTAACCATAATTTTAAATTTGGTCAATTAGTCGGACAATCTAAGGCCTTGCGTAATATTTTAGAGGAAGTGGCCCAAGTGGCCGCCACCAACGTGACTGTCCTTATTAGAGGTGAAAGTGGCACGGGTAAAGAGATGATCGCCGGGCTCATCCACTCCAATAGTCTGCGCTCCGGCCAACCCTTTATCAAAGTTAACTGTGCCGCCCTACCCGAGGGGTTAGTTGAGAGCGAACTCTTTGGCCACGAAAGAGGGGCCTTCACCGGTGCGGTTAGCGGCCGCAAGGGCCGCTTTGAGATGGCCCACGGGGGCACTCTCTTTCTAGACGAGGTCGGCGACATGAGCCTAGCTACCCAGGCTAAACTTTTAAGGGTGATTCAGGAAAAAGAGTTTGAACGCTTGGGGGGCGGAGAGACGATAAAAGTCGACGTGAGGTTACTGGCCGCGACTAACCGCGATCTAGAAAAAATGGCCGAAGAAGGCCGCTTTAGGATGGATCTCTACTATAGGCTAAGCGTCTTTCCTCTATCTTTGCCGCCTTTACGCAAAAGAGTGGAAGACATTATGGAACTGGCCGAAAACTTCGCCTTAAAGTTTTCCCCCGACCAATCCAAGCCCATCCATATCTCAAGCGAAGCTTCTAGACTTCTTAGGTCCTACGATTGGCCAGGGAACATAAGGGAGCTTGAAAACATTATCGAAAGGGCTGCGGTCCTCTGCGGCCCCGAGGTGGTAATAGAGGTTAGGCACCTTCCGGTCTGGCTACAAGGAAAAAGAGACGATAACGAGCCTAAAACCCTTGACGACGCGGTCTCATCGTTAGAAAAACGCCTCATTAACGAGGCCTTAGAAGCGACCGGCGGACACGTAACCCAGGCTGCGGCTCGACTCGGGCTAACCGAGCGCAAGATGAGTTTAAGAATGGAAAAATATAATATCGACTACCGACCCTTTAGGGTCAAAAAATAGCCCCGCCGCTCGGGGCTCAGTGTGTTCGGGTGGGTTTAAGGTTTATTTTCTTCATGGTGTCCGTTCACCAATTTGAACGTTTAAGGGCCAGTTCACAAGAGAAAACGTTGCGGGGCCAAGCCTATTGAAAGGGACGACACATACCGCAACAATGTAGCCCCCTATAGGAGCTTAGTAATTTTTACATTAATCAAAGTTAAAATATAATGTTAAGATCTTAAGGGTATGCTAAAACTTAATTACAACTCGATAGTCGCTACCAGCCGCAACGTAAGGAAAAAAGATTTGGTGAACGGTTACTCTTCATGAAATTTACAAATTAATTTTAGCAAAAGAAAAACAATAATTATATAATAGATTGACCCTAATGCCATAAAATATGTTAATAAATCGAAATTAATAATAAAAGATAGGGCATAAATAATATAAAATATATATTTCACCCTATAAACAGTAAATACAATTTTAATATTCTTACTATTAACGTATAGCATTAGAGCTACTGTAATAATATAACAACTACTAAAAAGAACGGCCCAAATCCCTACAGTGGGTATGTGGATAGTAGAAAAGGCGGCTATTATTATGGGCCCAGCCTGATCCATCACTGCGTCAACTAAGGCCCCTCCCTCGCTCATCTTTCCCGTGTAGCGAGCCAGACAGCCATCGAGGCCGTCGGCCACCACGTAGAGGATAACTAAGATCATCATCAAAGGATATAAACTTCTAGGGCATATGGCCCCACTGATTAATAATAATAATCCAAAGACCGAAACTTGATTGGGAGTAATCTTCCAAGCCGCTAGACGCTCGGTTACGGGCCTAAAGAATCTATCTCTCTTAGAAGCGAAATTTAGTAGGCCAGCCCTTTCTTTCTCGTTAAAATAATCCATTATTAAACCTTTGAAATAAAAAAATTAGATCTAAAAAAACTGAGAAAACTTAAAAACCGAACCTGGCTCGAATTATTTTTTTTAGCCAAGCCTCTTTAATGACCGCGCCCCAAGAGGCCATATTGCGGCTAAACCTACTGGGGCGATTGGGTGGAGCAGGCAGGTGAACTAAGGAAAAATGCCGTCGAGCGCGAAGGTCCTCGAACCAGTCTTTTTGCCCAAAGCCTTCGAGATAGCCGCAGGAGCAAAGCTCGTGGGCAAAATGGGCGTCGCTACCTACGGCCCAACCTAAATTTTCTAACCAATAGCGATGGGGTAAACACTCCGTGGCCTCGACCTTTTGGGCTAAAGCTGGGGCTAAACGGCTAAGACTTTGGTAGAGCCAAATTTGACGAAACTGTTGGCTTAAGCCGTTATGGGTCTCCACGTAATCGGTTAGCTCCAACAGCCTTTCGAAGGCCTCTATCCCTAGGCGATTAACCGCCCCGGTTGTGCCTGGCGTAAAGGGGTGAGGGAGGCTTATGACGGCCCCGGTATCATTTTTTAAATCGGATAAGTCCCAAACCGAGCGAGAGAAGGGTTTTAAGACCTTTAAAGCTGATTGAAGAGAGGCCGAGGAGTCGTAATAAAAAATTATTTCCGTTTTCTCCCGGCTAACCCACTCCACTCCTGGAATAACCGTCGCCCCCAAATCTTCCACGGCCTCGGCTAACCGCTTGTAAGCCTCCAAAGGTGCCTTATAAACGTGCTCGGTGGAGGAGATAAAGTTTAGACGAGCGTTTTTTACGGCGCTTTTTATTAATTTAAGTCTTTTTTTTTGTCTTAGCTTCGATAAGCCGTAAATATTAGGATGAAAATGTAAATCACAAAGACACAAGGGAGCAACCTCTTTTTTTTGAGCCCGCCTCTAGGACTTAAAATTTTAGTCCTTTTAAGACCGCTAAAGTTTATCACGATTAAGCGCCCCGACCAAGATTTATTGATTTATCGTGATACTCCTAATTTAACGGTTCGGAGTTGGCTCTGGAAATTCTAAAACTAAAATGTAGCTATACTCAAGAACAAAATGAGTTTCCAATTTTGGTTGTTTCGCTAAAATAAGAGTTTCCCAATCTACCGGACTATAGAAAACCCCTGATGCCATTTAATTCACTCCCCCTAACGGTCGCTGCCAGCATTCCGCCGGGAAGTTTTTTGCGATTTTTAACCATAGTTGTTTTGGGCATTTCGTCACCGAAGATTCTTTCAAAGTCGCCATAAAAAAGGCCTTGCTATATAGTCCTAGATTTTATAAAATGGACTATATAAAGGAAGGTTGTTTATGGCCGTTCCAGAAAGCATCCGCATGGTCGAAAGGCCTGTGAATACAATAGTCGACGACAAC
>JAITQT010000172.1 GCA_031288745.1 Deltaproteobacteria bacterium | reverse complement strand
CCTTATTGCGAATATAAATCAATAATAATTTTTTTTTGGAGTCGGCAGAAAAAAAATGCTCCCGACTCCATATTCAGAGATTTTTTTTCGAGAGGGGTTTTTGCGCTACGATCAATATTAAGCATGACGTTTCCTGTTAAGCCAAGATGCGTTCTAACCGGTCAGTCGACCTCATACCTTTCTCGTTGTCCTCACCTTTTGCTACTAAGGTTTCCACACTTAGCCCTTCCCGAAGTTCGTCCCTTCGGTACTATGGCTTCTGCTAACTTCTCACGCCACAAAGGCCGTTACCGAACCTTTGGCCAAGTTAATGGCCACGTGAGATCTAACCCTGGTTAAAGCGCTAACTTTACCCTCACCTACCCTCCGCATTTACAGCCATGAGTTCGGGCAGTATTGCACTTCGCTTTGCTTGATAAGCTCGTCCACTCATCTCTCCCTATACGATTTCTATTCGTCAGGCCAAGGGTTTGCCTCCGGCTCTTTCGGATTGAGCCCCACGACAGACCCCCTAGCCTTCGGCTACCTCCCACCATCCCACTACCAAGTCTGGAGAGGACGTTATACCGCTCGAGTTAGCGCCCCTAGCGGGCCCACAAAAAAGCCTGGTAAAAATACCAGGCTTAGCTCAAAAAGACCTAAGGCCCGTTCGCTTTAGTCATCCCCCGTCCACAGAGCGGCCAAGCCTCTAGCCTCCTTTTCTAATTGAGAGGCTAATTGCTCAGATGGGTAAGTGCCTACGGGACGGCCCTTAACAAAGATTCTTCCCTTCCCCCGGCCTCCAGCTAGGGCCACGTCGGCCATTGAGGCCTCTCCTGGGCCGTTAACCACGCAGCCCATGACGGCCACAGTCAAAGGGGCCTGTAAATCGCTTAGCCTTTCTTTAACTTCTTTAGAGAGTTTCTCTAAATCTATCTGACAACGGCCGCAAGTGGGGCACGAGATAAACCTAGGCCCGCGCCTACGTAAATCTAACGATCTTAAAATCTCCCAAGCGCAGTCTACCTCCTCAGTAGGCGGCGCTGTCAAAGAGACTCTAATAGTGTCGCCCAAGCCTTGACTTAAAAGAATACCCAGGGCCACAGCCGAACGCACTGCCCCGCTTTTAGCGTCTCCGGCCTCAGTTATACCCAAATGCTGGGGCAGATCGCTTAAGTTAGAAAAAAGATTAACTGCGGCTACCGTTAGGTTAACCTCGGATGATTTTAGGGAAACTTTAATATCTCTAAAGCCAGTTTGCTCTATTATCCTTACCTGCTCCAGCGCGCTTTGGACCATAGCCTCAGGGCCATGGCCGTAAAGGCTCTTTATTTTTTTATCTAACGAACCTCCATTAACACCCACCCTAATAGCCGCCCCGCATTTTCCGGCAGCCTCGGCCACCTTAACTATCTTATCCGCCCCCCCTATGTTTCCGGGGTTTAACCTTAAGCCAGCTGCCCCACCTTTTAAAACGATTAAAGCTAAACGATAATCAAAGTGAATATCAGCTACTAACGGCAAAGGGCTCTGAGAGGCTATCTCTTTAAAGATGTGGGCCGCCCGCTCGTCAGGCACTGCTAGGCGCACTACCTCAGCCCCTCTAGCCTTACAATCGCCTATCTGTTTTAAAGTAGCCTCAACGTCAGTTGAGCTAGTATTGGTCATGGTTTGGACGACTATGGGCTGCCCTCCCCCGATAGTTAGAGGCCCGAGCCTTATGGCTCTGGTCGCTCTAGCGGGACTTTTTAGCGACCCTTCCCCTTTTAAGCTTAAAGAGGGCCTATCCTTTCGAGAGGACTCGGAAGGGGTCATAGGCTCTTCTCCGAGAGATGGGGCACGCTACAGAATCGGCAGGCTTCAACACTTCGATATTGACCTTTAAGGTGAGCGTTCCTTAAACTTTTATAAGCCTTTCCATTCCAAATAGAACTAATAGATTCAATTTTAGCGTTACCCATAATCAACCTTCTTTCCCAGTCTCCGCAACAAGGTCCGCAGAGGCCGTCGTGAAATACAAATATCCTTCTAAATAAATCGGGGCAGACAAATCTCTCCGGGGCCTCTAAGACGGAATAATCACGCTCCATAACCGTAGGTAGGCCAAAGCCAATTTCAGCCACTTTAAGATCTCTAAAAAGCTTGATATAATCATGTATAATGCGTTCTCTTCCTTCCGGCACCTCTTCGAGGACCAGGCTCGCTCTAGTCTGAACGGCCTTCAAATTCAACTCTTCTTTTACCTTAACGAAATAAGACACGTTTTCTAATACCTTTTCATAGTTAGCCCCGACCCTGATTTTCTCGTAGACTTGTTTATACGGTGAATCAAAGGAAAAAAAGATATCAGTTAAACCTTTAGTTAAAAGCTTCCTTGATAGCTCCTCGGTTAAAAGCACGGCGTTAGTGTTAAGCATAACCCACAAACCAGCCTTAGCTGCCAACTCGACCATTCTATCAAGCGCGGGATAAAGTAGAGGCTCGCCTAAAAAATTAAGTTTTACCGATTTAAGGCCCTTAGCCGCTCCTTCCTCGATTAGCTTTTCATATAGCCCCATATCCATATCCCCTAGACCGTCTGGGGCCCAGTTAAAATTCGAGCTTTCTAGGTAATAAGTCCTAGGACACATCTGGCATCTAAGGTTACAGCGATTGGTGGGGTCGACGTCTAAGTGGAGAGGAAAATCCTCAGCCGTGCCCTCTTGGCCCCTTTGCTCCCATTTTCTCCGATACTCTTGATACTCCGGTGGGCGATATGGGCGCCAATCGAGTTCAGGCGGGGCCTTAAGTTCGTAATAAGTGGGGCTGCGATAGTTGGGTTTTACCATTGTTCGTCCATTATTTTAATCGTGCCCTAGGTGACCTTAAATCCTTCTCCTTTGGGCCCTAAAAACTATAGGCCAAGACCATATCTATTTTAGGTTTATTAGACGATCCACCTTGGAATCACCAAAATTTTCGTCCTTATTGTAGCAGACTAGGGGCGGTCTGAAAAATATATTCTACTATTATATACTTAGATTATTTATTAAAGTATTGTTTAGGTTTAAAAATTCCATATCCCAAAAACAAGAGCAGTTAAGTCGAGTTCTTTTATCCGTAACCGTTCACCAAATTTTTTTTCCTCACGTTGCGGCTGGTAGCGACTTTCGAGTTGTAATTGCGTTTTAGCATACCCTTAAGCTCTTAACAGTAGTTCTTTTGAGGTTTCTACTTAGCTCTCTGCTCCAACCATATATTTTAACTTGGATTAATGTTAAAATTACTAAGCTCCTATCGGGGGCTGCATTGTTGCGGTACGTGTCTTCCCTTTCAATAGGCTTGGCCCCGCAACGTTCTCTCTTGTGAACGGGCCCTTAAACGTTCACATTGGTGAACTTACACTATGCTCAATAGGCCTAGCCCTATTTGTGCCCCGGCCTGGTTTAAAGTACTATATATAGTAAGTAGGCCCGCCTGACTAGCAAGGTGCGCTCTCCCTAAGGCCTAATTGGCTCTTTGGCTCCTAAACTTGGGAACGATACTTACTAAGGAGGCGTGCGGCAAAGTGTCTATCATAGCTCGCTTATTGGGCTTTTTTTGGCTCTCCGCCGTTTTTTTCCTCTTAAGCCCGGCGTTAGTCTACGGCCAAGATGCTATCTGGGAATCTGACCAGAATAAAGCGCCTACAAAGTCTTTTAGGCCTGTCGCCAACCAAGGGCCTAAAATTGATTCAGTGCTCGAGCCAGCTTCTAACGATCAAGGCGCTAACAACTCTACATCTAGCGGACATCTTTCAAAAGCCCAAATCATCCACTCAGCTAGCGACGTTGATGAATCGCTCGAAACAGAAAAAAAAAGCCCTGGAAAAGAAAGTAAGGAGAGTAACTTAGCCGCCCCCACTCCAGAATCAATAGAAAATCAAACCCCCATGCAAAGCGGTTTAAAATTTTTATTTAGTCCCAACCAAGATCAATCGCCTCCCCCTAAGACCCAAGCTCAGTCCTCATCCCCAAAAGGCGCTCAAGAGAGCGGTACTTCGGATAATGACTCTGAAAGCCTAAAAACCTCCCCGCCAGAGCCTAATAATCTAGAAAAAGAAAATAGCGAGCCTAAAAGTGGCCCGAGCTTAGGACAAAGCGCGGACAACTTAGACCCCTCTCAAATCGAAGAAGCCCTTAAGGGCGATCCTAACCAACCAATCGAGGTCCATGGGCTGAGATACGTCTGGAAAGACCATTTTCTCTACCAACAATTGCCCGACGGCTCTCTTAAGCTAGCTGACGGCTTTCTCCAAGGAGACGACACCATTTTAGACGAGGATGGCCAACAGTGGTTAACTCAAGACGCCGAGGGCAACGCATTTATCAAAGTTAGTCTTAAGGTCTGGGCGACTATAAATTTCGAGTACAATAGCGCCGAGATAACCCCAGACTCCGAAAAAGTGTTGGAAACCTTTGGCCATGCCCTCAACCGCCCTGGCCTAGCCAAAAGACGCCTTCTCGTCTCCGGCCACACTGATAATGTGGGCAGCAAAGAATTTAACCTCAAACTAAGCCGCCGCAGAGCCGCCTCGGTGGCTAAATGGCTGGTAGAAAAAGCCAAAATCGAAGCCAATAGATTAGTGTTGGCCGGTTACGGCGACGAGGCCCCCATTGCCTCAAACGAGACCGAAGCAGGTCAAGCCCAAAACCGAAGAGTGGAGTTTGTGCTCCTACAATAGTTTAAACCTACCTTAACCCCCCCTTTAGCACCAACCCCCGCTTAAAGGCTTTTTTCGGTCTCCCTAGCCGACAAAAGCTAACTCACCTTCCTAACTAACCTATGGAAAAAATAATTCCCTATTCGCTAGTCTCTAACTATTAAATAATAGTTTAACCCCTTCATTTTAAGTCAAACTCTCGAAAGAGAGCCTGGCTCACAAAATTTATTTTATTAAACTTTTTGCTATAATAATATCTTATTATATAAAATATACTATATTTTAAAGCTAAAGAAAAAGGCCACCTCCTAGAAGAGAAAAAACTAAATTCTTTTTTTTTAAAAAATAAACTCAATAAAAACTATATGTTACCTTAAAAAAAAGCAAAAAATTAAAAAAAATTTTTAATCCCCCCAAAAAAAAAGGTTGACATCTCATTTGAAAGTGCTAATATACCAAATAAGAGTTGAGCGCAACCCGCAAACTTTTAAAAAATAAAAAAAAGGCCTCTCTCGTAAACAATTTAATAGCTTATAATTGTTTCATCCTCTCAAAAAAAAGGGTTCGCCAACTTAAACCCCAATCACTCTTATTTAGGAGAATTTATGAAAACCGTTTTTTCCAACTCCAGTGAAGCCTTCTATCTCCAGCACGAAATTGACATCAAGGACTCATTCGACCTCTTTGGGCCCGAAATCACCGAAAACAAGATCGACTGCGAGATGATCCAATTCATCAAAAAGACCCTCGACATTGGGTCAGAAACCTTAGCGCTCCTGTTGGGCATAAACCACAACACCATGCTGCGCTACGAGCTACTAAGCGCCCCGCCTTTCCCCCAAGGCAACGCCGCTAGAAAGCTCTACGTCCTTATCGGCTGGCTAAACGATCCTATTAGCGCCAATGACATCAAAACTTTGATGTCTAAACCAAATGGCCTTTCAACTCTATCGGGGCTTCTTCAGTCAGAGAGCGTCTCTATCTACCAAAGGTTTAGCCCTCTATCGAATAAAGAGGTGGACCTAGTTGATAGAAAGCCCGAAGAGGGCGAGGACGGTACCTTAAGCCAGCCTAAGCCTAAAAAAGCCATGCTTGACGATTTCGACCACCTCGTCGTTAAGCGGCGCCGCAAGGTCGAACACTAAACGCAAGCTAAACCGCGGGCGACCGCCCCCTTAAGATTTTTCTCTTAAGTAGGCGGCCGCCCGCCTTTAGTCAAGAAATTCCTTAACCCCAAACTGGGTCCTTAAGGCTCTAAAAATGGTAGTCCTAACCTTGTAAAAAATACCTTTCATACTTTTATTTAAAATAAAAGTTGCCGGCTACCCTATTAAAATGTATAATACCAACAGTCAGGCTAGTCCTACTACTAGCAAAAAAAATTTAAGTCTTTTAAATAGCTCCCTTAAACTTGGGCTTAGCTAATATTTAACCCCAGGTGATTAAGCCAAACTTTTAGTCTTAAAGACATTATTTTGGCTTGACAAGGCGACTTTTTCTCAAAAAAAACATAGAAAATAAAAAAGGAGCCCTTATGCCCTCCCTCGCCCAAGAAAACAAGGCTACTAATTTCAATCCAGTTTCAGCCCCTAAAAACTGGATGACGGCTAAAGTCGAGCCTGAAACTGTTAAACAAATAAAAAAGGCCCTGGGGCTAACTGTCGATCAATTAGCCGAACTTTTAGGCGTTAGCACCTCCTCGGTTTTCCGTTACGAAAGCACCGGTAGCCAAGCCCTCCCGCAAGGCGCTTTGAGCAAAAAGATAATTTTACTTCATTGCTGGCTGGCCCAGAGCCAGGCCCATGAGTCAATAAAAAAGCTAATCCTAGTTAAAGACGGTTTAGCGGCCATGGCCGGCCTTTTAGCAGCCGCTAGCGTAATCGTCTCTTCAAAGAACGGCGATGGGGCCCTTAGCCTCCAATCCGCCCAAGGGGCCGGGGAGCCCCCAAATAATGTTAATGGTTGCCCTCCCTTAGAACTATTGGTTGAAAAACTCTCCATGGCCTTTGGCCAAACCTTTTGGCCTTTAATAAAAAAGGGCCAGCCAATAGAAGAACCTGGGGGTATAACGGCCGAAGGTTTAGAAGAGGAGGCCAAAAAAATAGACGCCGAAGCCAAGGTCTGCGAAGCTGAAGTGAGAAAGCTTGAGGCCAAGGCCAAGCTCATAGAAGCCCAAGCCAAGGTCAAGTCAGCGAGACTTCTTTTAAATGAAGCGATCTAAATGTTAGCTTAAAATTAAGCCAAACTCTTTATACTCTTGGCTATTTCTCTAAATAGCCAAGGCCCAAGGAAGAGCGAGCGCAAGGCACCTTTGGCCTTGTTTAGGCTAAAGCTCTCTCCTAAATGAGTTTTAATTGATGGTTTTATAAAAATAAATTATTTAGTTTTTACCTTAAAGGCTTTAGCCGCTGAGGCCAAAAGATTTTATGGCCTAATCATTTGGACTCTCCCTAAAGGCTCTCTGGTTACAAAATGATTTTTTATTGAGGGTTTTAGAAAAGTAAATTATTTATTTTTTTCCTTAAGGGCTTTAACCGCTTAGGTCATGAGGCCAAAAGATTTTATTGTGTAATCATTTGGACTTTCCAAAAGGTTCTCTGGTTACAAAATGATTTTTTATTGAGGGTTTTAGGAAAATAAATTATTTAATTTTTACCTTAAGGGCTTTAACCGCTTAGGCCAAAAGATTTATTGAAAATGATTAGGGCTCTCCTTAAGGACTAAAGGTTCTAACTTTGTTAGAGTTAACCTTAATTTTTTTTGGCCTTAAACTTTAGCTAAGCTATGGCCGCACTTAACAATAGCTTATTTTTTGATTGTATTGCGGCCAAGGGCTGGCCTTAGCGCTATTTTACAGGCTTATTGCTTTAAATTAAGTGATAATTTTACTTGAGCTTTATCTATTTGTTTTCTCCCTCTTTTCCCTAACAACTAGGCTCCAGACCTAGGGGCCGGAAAAACCAAGCCATGATTAAGGCCAACAACTTTCATAAGAGCGCCCAAGGCTAAAAAACTAAAATTTTAGTTTTAGCTACCACAAAGTTTTACTCGAGCTTTATTTAAAGTAATTTTTTCTTAACCGCCGCTAGGGCTAATTTAGACCTAATGAATCGCTAAAAACAATGAGCTAAAAAACTAATCGCTTTAACGAAGATAAATTTTACTTTAGCTTTAGCTTAGAATTTGGATTTGTCCGGTCTAAACCTAAGTCTTAATTTGTTGTTGCCCGATATTTTTTTTGATAAAAAACTTTCTTTTCTAGCTTTACCTAACAATCTACTTTTAATGTTTGGCCAGCTCAAAAAGTCTAACCTATCTGACTGCGGCTAGGATAGATAGGGGTATTGCTTAAAAGTTTTTTTATAAAACGTCTTGACCGCAGGGCCAAACGAGAGCCTCGTAGTTAAAGTCACTGACCTTGGCCTAAGCGTTAAATAAAAAAATCGCCCTGCCAGATACTCGGCCAAAGCCAACTCTTGCAGAGCGATAAGATTTAAAAAGCCTATTATTAGAAAGCTAGAGGCTCCTCGGCCAATTCCCCTCGATGGACCATTAAGTTCCATTCTGCGACCAGACGACCCTCGCGACGGCGGGATCGGTCTAAATAATGTGGCTGATTGGGCCTCATCAAGGATAAAGCTTTTAAGTGACTATCTTTGATCGGTAACTTATCTACTTGACCAGCTAAGTAATAACCGACCTTAGCCGCAGTGGTGGCGTTAGCTAAGCATTTAGCATACTCGACTACGTCGTCTATATTAAGATCAGTTAAGGCGCTCAATAAGGACTTAACCTCGCTCCAGCCGCCGACCAGATCTAAGCGATCAATAATATCGACTAAGGCCCTCTCTGGCGAGGAGACCCTAGTGACCAAGCCACTGCGATTAAAAAACCTCACCCCGTGAAGCTCCTCGCCTATCCTAATTAGAGACTTAGGAAACTTAACCCCCTTATAATCAAGGCCCTTAAACTCAACCACCCCTAAAGGCCTAAAGGCCGAATAAATTACTTCCCTTTCGCTATAGGGGGCAAGACCGTAATACTCTAAGGCACTGCGATGAGAGATAACTGCGTCCTTAGTTAGGGTTCCGGCTACTTGGAACCGATTGACGCTTAAGGCCTCGGGCCTTAAGCTTTTCGGCACGACCACGAAAAGCCCGCGCCTAACCATAACCAACCGCCCAGATCGGCGCAGGCGGGCTATCAGGGGCACTCTGGAACAATAATTTTGACCAAACTTTGCGAAAAGATACTCGTCTATATCTTTATTAGTGAATACAGGTTTCGTTTGAAAAAAATCTTCTAAATTCATGCTAAACCCTCCGCCACGGCCCGGATTACAAGTCAAAAAAAAACTCAAGACCTTAAATCAATAAGGTCTTGAGCCTTCGGTTATACGATGAGCTTTGTTTTTTTTATATTTTACAAATTAAAATTTTACAGTAAAATTTATTTTTTCCCTTATTCCTCCGCGAAATTTAAGCCGCAGCCCTGGTTATAAAATAATCTTATCCACGAGCCAGGCCCTTAAGGTTCAATGAAAAACAGGCGAAACTTATAAGGCCGATTTCAAAAATATTTTAGCATGGTCCTAAAAACATTTTCAATAGTAAATAATGGCTAGTTTCTCAAGTTATCGTCATTAAATAGCCCCATGAGGAACGAATTAAAAATTAACTATCTTATTTTATGATCAAAATTACTATTTGCCTCGCCCAAGTTTTAATAAAAAAATAAGTCAAAAAAAACTGCTGGATTTTTGGAACTCCTTGTGGCTAAAAAATAATCGCCCAAATACTAGCTTTACCACTCCTAGTCGATATCCTTTAACCCGCCTCGGCCCTTGTAAACCTTAAGAAATATATGGTACATTCTATAGATCTCTAAAGTCATGCGCCTAGCCTTCCCCTAGGCCTCCTCATTTAGAGATTTTCCACTAGCCTCCGATTTATTTTACTCGAAGGCTTTTTTAAAATTGAATCCGCCCTCTAGATTCTTTCGGCCCAGGCGGCCCTATATAGTTTTGGATACGCTCGCTTATGCCTCTTAGTGAAACTAAGGCCGATGAAGGCCTAGAAAAAAACTTTAACTTTTCCGAGGCCGAGCCCCGCCTCTACCAGATGTGGGAGCAAGGAGGCTATTTCGCGCCCGAACCCAAAAAAACCGGACCTAAATTCTCCATTGTCATTCCTCCCCCCAACGTTACTGGAAACCTCCACATGGGCCACGCCTTAGACGTGACCCTCCAAGATATCTTAACCCGTTACCACCGCCTCAAAGGCGACGACACCGTTTGGATCCCTGGCTGCGACCACGCCGGAATCGCTACCCAAGCGGTGGTGGAAAGGGCCTTAGCCGCCGAGGGGCTGGAGAGAGAAAAACTAGGGCGAGAAAAATTTGTCGAAAGGGTCTGGCAATGGAAAGAAACCTATGGCTCAAATATTGTTAGGCAACTTCGCCGTCTAGGGGCCTCTTGTGATTGGTCTCGCGAACGCTTTACCCTTGACGAGGGCTTATCTAAAGCCGTGCGCGAGGTTTTCGTCTCTCTTTACGAAGAGGGCCTAATTTATCGGGGAGAGCGCATCATCAATTGGTGCCCCCATTGCCGCACTGCTGTATCAGATATTGAGGTCGAGCATGAGGACCGAGCGGACTATCTCTATTACCTTAAGTACCCTCTTCAAAATAAAGGGGAGTATCTAACCGTAGCTACCGCTAGGCCCGAAACTATCTTCGGCGACACGGCCTTAGCCATAAACCCCAATGATACTCGCCACCAAGTCTATTTAGGCCAGATGGCCCAGGTACCTTTAACCAGCCGTCTAGTGCCCATAATAGCCGACGACTACGTCTCTATGGAATTTGGAACCGGTTGCCTTAAAGTTACCCCAGCCCACGATCCCAATGACTTTTTAATCGGTCGGCACCACAATCTCCCTATTATTTTGGCTATCGATCAAAACGGTTTAATGACTAACCAGTGTGGCTCCTTGGCTGGAGTGGAGGTCTCTAAGGCTAGGGAACTCACTTTAAAGCTACTTGAGGATAATGACTTTTTTATTAAAAGCGAGCCTCTCAACCACGCAGTGGGCCTGTGCTATCGCTGCCGGACTGCAGTGGAGCCCTTGGTTTCTAAGCAGTGGTTCGTAAGTAGCGCTCCCTTAGCCTTAGAAGCCTCTAAAGCGGTGCGCGAGGGGCGCGTTAAGCTTCATCCGGCCTCTTGGGAGAAGACTTATTTTGAGTGGCTTGATAATATCCGAGATTGGTGCGTCTCTCGTCAATTGTGGTGGGGCCACCAAATCCCGGCCTGGTACTGCCAACGATGCGCTCAAACCGTAGTCTCACGAGAAGATCCTACTATTTGCACTAGCTGCGGTGGAGAGTTACAAAGAGACCCAGACGTCTTAGACACCTGGTTTTCTTCCGCTCTTTGGCCCTTTTCCACCTTAGGCTGGCCTAATAAGACGGCTGATCTAGAGCGCTACTACCCAACTAGCGTTTTGGTGACAGGCTTTGATATCCTCTTTTTCTGGGTCGCCCGCATGATCATGATGGGCCTTAAAATGACCGCGCAAGAGCCCTTCTTAGACGTAGTCCTCCACCCGCTGGTACGCGACGAGACGGGCCAAAAAATGAGTAAATCTAAAGGTAACGCCATTAATCCCTTAGAAGTGCTCGACCGCCATGGGGCCGACGCCTTTAGATTCACCCTCGCCTCCCAAGCTGGACCGACTAGGGATTTGAGGTTAAACGCCAAAAGGGTAGAGGGCTACTCAAAATTTGTTAATAAACTTTGGAACGCCTCTCGTTTCGCCTTTCGTCACTTAGGCCTAGAGCCGCTTTTAGCTAAGTCGCCCCCAAGCTCTTTTCCTGATCGCTGGATTTTCTCTCGCCTCTCCCAAGTAATCGAAGAAATTAACACCGAAATCGCTCAATATCATTTCGACCGTTATTGTGATATTATCTATCAATTTACCTGGTACGAATTCTGTGACTGGTATTTAGAACTAATTAAGCCTATTCTTTATCAGGAAAGTCAAAATGAGCAAGAGGCGACTAAAGCTTGTTTAGCTTTAGTTTTATGCGATTTATTAACCATAATTCACCCAGTTATGCCCTTTGTGACTTCTGAGATCTACGCTCGTTTGTTTCCCAGCGCCGCGCCTTTGATGCTAAGATCCTTCCCACAATCATCAAAGTACCAGCGCGACCAAAGGGCCCTAACTGAGGCAGCCTTTTTAATGGATCTAACCAAGGCCGTAAGGCAGGCCCGCTCTGATTTTGGGGTGCCGCCGGCAGCCAAACTATCCCCCATAGTTTCGCTCTCAGACCCTCTTTTAGCAGAACTAATGATAAAACAGGCCCCGCTCCTTTTAAACTTAATGGGGGCCGCCTCGCTTAGGGTGGCGGAAAAAGGGGAGAGTAAGCCTAAGGAAGCGGCCGTAAACATCCTCGATTGGGGACAAGTCTGGACCCCGTTAACCGGGCATATTGATGCTGAGGCTGAAAGGGCTAGGCTAACTAAAGAAGCCCTAAAACTTGAAAAAGACATTGATTCTGCCCAGAAAAAACTCTCCAACCAAGATTACCTGACCAAGGCCCCGGAAGAAATCGTCGAAGAGACTCGGGAAAAACTAGTGGCCTTAGATAAACGCTTACAAGCCGTCAAGCGTTCGCAAGAGCTAATAGGTGATCTTACCTAAAAATCTGTTAAATAACTCAAATCTTCCCTCGGCCAATAAAAGGGCCGCCGCCAAGGAAAAACATGACCGCCACCCACTTTCTCGTGGAAGATATAGTTAAAAGAGCTCTGTTGGAAGATATTGGCCTTTTCGACGCCACCACCACTTTAACCGTGCCTCCCTCAAAGTTGGGGCGGGCCTTAGTTAAAGCCCGCTCGCCTATGGTCCTTTCTGGAACCGAACCTTTTTTAGCCGTCTTTGGCCTAGTCGATAAGGCCGTGGTCTGCCGCTTAGCCGCTACCGACGGAGAGGAACTTTCGGCTAACGATACTATCTTTGAACTCTCCGGCCCGGCCGCTTCTATTTTGACCTCCGAGCGAGTGGCCCTTAATTTTTTAGGTCACCTTTCTGGAGTAGCCACCCTCACTAAACGCTTTGTTAACGCTCTCTCCCAATTTAAGACTAAGATATTAGATACTAGAAAGACCCTTCCGGGCTTAAGGCTTTTGGAAAAAAAGGCCGTTCGTCATGGGGGAGGTTTTAATCACCGCTTTTCGCTTCACGACGGCATTTTGATTAAAGATAATCATATTCAAGCCGCCGGCTCTATTACCGAGGCGGTAAGTAGAGTGCGGGCTAACGGCTCAAACTACCGAAAAATAGAAGTGGAAGTAGACGATATGGCCCAGCTAACCGAGGCCTTGGAGGTTGAGGCCGATATGATCTTACTTGACAATATGACTATTAACGAGCTTAAAACTGCGGTAAACATGGTTAAAAAACATTTTGAGCCCGGACCTGTCAAGACTCTTTTAGAGGCCTCCGGTGGCATTAACCTTAATAACGTGGCCCAAGTAGCCGAGACGGGAGTCGACTACATCTCCGTGGGGGCCCTGACCCACTCGGCCCCCTGGGCCGACGTAGGCCTCGATTGGATCTAAGATAATTATGCAACCATTAGAATATTCTGTCATGGATAACCAGATTTTTAATCTTGGTCTATCGATTTACGCAAATTCTCTCTATATTGTCATTTGCTCTCTAGTCGGCGACGGAGCTTCCCCTGGGCTACAAAGTATTGAGGGGCGTTGGAACGCTTCTCTTGAACTCTTAAGAGAGGCCATCGAAGAACTCCTAGCCTGGCGAGTGATAGAAAAAAGGACTGGCCCCCCTGAGATTGGCGAGGTCTTTATCCCCAACCCTGCCTCGGTTTGGCGGATGCCCTGGGCTAGCGAAGATTAGGAAAAATTTACCATAATTTACCTTATATTTTTAAGATTAACTTTATATTTTCTTTTTTAGGTTTTATTATTATAACATGCCCCAACTTAGAAATTTCTCCATAGTCGCCCACATTGACCACGGAAAATCGACCTTAGCTGACCGCCTTATTGAGGAAGTGGGCTTAGTAGACCAGCGCCAGTTCCAAAATCAAATCTTAGATAGCATGGACTTAGAAAGAGAGAGAGGCATTACCATTAAAAGCTCGGCAGTGACTCTACCCTATAAAGATTCAAACGGTGAGCTCTATCACCTAAATCTCATCGACACGCCCGGACACGTGGATTTTTCCTACGAAGTTTCAAGAGCTTTAGCTGCTTGCGAAGGCGTTTTGCTCTTAGTAGACGCGGCCCAAGGGGTTGAGGCGCAAACTCTAGCTAATCTATATTTAGCTATGGAGCACGATCTAGTAATTATACCGGTAATTAATAAGATTGATTTACCAGCCGCTGATATTGAATCGGCTAAAGAACAAATTGAGAAGGATTTAGGCTTAGACCCACAAGGGGCTATCTTAACCTCTGGGAAACAAGGCTTAGGCATAAATGAATTAATTACGGCTATTATAGATAGAATTCCGCCGCCATCTACTCTTATAGAAGCCCCCTTAAGGGCCTTAATATTCGATGCCTTCTACGATAGTTTTCGGGGGGTGGTGGTGGCCATCCGCATCTTTGAGGGTAATTTAAATCTTGGCGATCCAATCCTTTTAATGGCTAGTGGGGCTACTCATAAAGTCGAAGAAGTGGGCTTTTTTAAGCTAAATAGAGAAAGTGCGCCAAGCTTAAGCGCCGGCATGGTTGGCTACGTTATTAGCGGGTTAAAGACCTTAAGCGACGTCTCTATTGGCGATACTATTACAAAGGCTGACCTTCCGGCTAAAGAGCCCCTGGCCGGCTTTAAGAGCGTTAAACCGGTAGTCTTTTCTTCTATCTACCCAGTCTCCTCTGACGATTATTTATCGCTCTCTGAGGCCTTACAAAAATATAAGCTCAACGATGCGGCCCTCATTTATCAAAAAGATAGCTCTCTAGCCCTAGGCTTAGGCTTTCGCTGTGGTTTTTTAGGTCTTTTACATTTAGAAATCGTGCAAGAGCGCCTCGAGCGTGAGTTTGACCAATCGATTATCATGACTGCACCCTCAGTCAAGTACCGCTTTAAGCTTAAAACCGGTCAAGAGCTTGAAATTGATAACCCTCAAGATTACCCAGACCCTTCTATTATAGAAACGTCATTAGAGCCTTATATTAAAGCCTCTATCTTGTCCCCCGAGCGCTATATTGGGGCCATTATGAAACTTGGGCTCGATCGGCGCGGCATAAATTCTTCTATGAGCTATCCCTCCCCCTCGAGAGTAGAAATCACCTTTGAGATACCCTTAGCTGAAATCGTCTACGATTTTTACGATAAGCTAAAATCCATTACCCAAGGTTACGGTAGTTTTGATTACGAGCTAATCGATTATCGGCCTAACAACCTAGTTAAGGTCGATATCCTCTTAAACGGGGAAAAAGTCGACGCCTTGTCGGTTATTGTCCATAAGGAGCGCGCTAGGGCTAGGGCCCTTAATATGTGCGAAAGGCTAAAAGAAGAACTGCCTAGGCAACTATTTAAAATAGCTATCCAAGGGGCCGTGGGCGGAGAAATCATTGCCCGCTCCACTATTGGGGCCTACCGCAAAGACGTGACGGCAAAATGCTACGGAGGCGATATTACGAGAAAAAGAAAGTTACTAGAAAAACAGAAAAAGGGCAAAAAACGCCTCAAGATGGTGGGGCAAATAGAAGTGCCCCAGAGCGCCTTTATCGCCGTGCTTAAAACGGAGGAAGATTGAGCTAAAATCTCTCTCTTTTTTGGCTATCCCTACTCATAAACGCTTAAACATTTTTTTTACTAAAAAAAACAAACTAAACTTACAAAAACTCAATTTCTGGTCCGCGACTCATTCTTTTTGGCAATCGAAGGATAAAGTTCCCCTGACCCCTGGCGAGGAATAAAGATGGCTAGTAACGAAATAGATAAAGGACACGCTCTGGGCTCGGAGGGACAAGACAATAGCCCCCTTAGGTTCGGGGAGGTCTTAAGACGCTCCCAAGCCGAAAGGGTGGCCTTAATTGAAACCGCCCTAGGCCGCAGGAAGGCCGAGCTTGTCCTTAAAAAAGCTAAAGTCTATAACCCTTACCTGAGGCGTTTTGAGGAAGGAGATTTAGCTATAACTGGCGGCCGAGTGGCCGCTTTGGGCACTTTTAAGGGGATTGTGGAATACCCGGCCTCCGGGGGCTATTTAATTTCTGGTTTTATAGATAGCCACGTTCACCTAGAAAGCTCTATGCTCAGCCCCCAAGAGTTTGCTAAAACCCTGGCGATCAACGGGGTGACCACAGCCGTCTGCGACCCTCATGAAATAGCTAACGTGGCCGGGCTAAAAGGGTTAAAATGGTTTTTAGAGGCCTCAAAAGATCTGCCTATCGAGCTTTTTTTCATGGCCCCTTCTTGTGTCCCCTCCTCAAACTTAGAAAAGGGCGGGGCTGAACTCTCGGCCGCCGACGTGGCCTGGTTTCAGAAAAACCCACGAGTCTTGGGACTAGCCGAAATGATGAACTACCCTGGGGTCTTACGCTCTGACCCCTCGGTTTTAGCTAAACTTGAGCTAAGCGCATTAATAGACGGGCACGCCCCGGCCCTAAAAGGGGCCGAGCTAATGGCCTACTATGGAAGCGGGATTTCTACTGATCATGAGTGTGTGACCGCTCAAGAGGCCTTAGAACGGCTTAAAGCCGGGGTAAGAGTGCTCATTAGGGAGGGCTCGGCCGCTAAAAATTTAGAGGCCTTAATAGAAATAATAGATGAACATAACCACCGCTTCTTTCAGCTGGCCACCGATGATCGCAACCCCATGGATTTGTTAAATCAAGGCTCGATTAACTACTTAGTGGCTAAGGGCTTAAAGCTCCTAAATCAATATAAGCCTAAGGGAGAGGCCCAAAACCTATTTAATTTATTAAATATGGCTACCATTAACGGCTGCGAGCACTATGGCTTACTTGATCTGGGTTCTTTAGTACCAGGAAGACTGGCCGATATGGCTTTATACGCAAATCTAACCGACTTTAAACCTCTATGCGTCTGGAAACGAGGCCGGTTGGTGGTTAAAAACGGGCTTAGCGTTTGGAAGCCTAGCTTTAACGCAGATCATTCCCCGGTCATGAACACGGTTAAAATTAATAGGCTATTACTTAACGATCTTAAAGTAAAGGCGACTGGTTCCAAAATTAGGGTCATAAAAATAGTGCCTGGTCAGATAATTACCGAAAGCTTAGTTTTAACTCCCCCTCAAGTTGATGGCTATTATGAAGCGATACCGGAGCAAGATATAGCTAAAATTGCCGTTTTTGACCGCTATGATAATGAAAAACCTCCGGCTGTGGGCTTTATCGAGGGCCTTGGCCTTAGGCGCGGGGCCGTGGCTACTACCGTCAGCCACGATTCTCATAATTTAGTCGTAGCCGGGACTAACGATAGGGATATGTTTGAATGCGCCCAAAAGCTTGAGGCCTTAGGCGGCGGCTTAGCTTTGGCTGCGGGTGAGCGTAAACTAATTTCCATCGCTCTGCCCTTGGGAGGCTTGATGAGCTTAGCTAACTTAAAAAAGACTTCTCAGGCCCTTGAAAACGTGACTATTAAACTACGCGAGCTTGGCTTTAACGGCTCTTTCGATCCCCTAACCACCCTCTCCTTTATGAGCCTTCCAGTCATACCCTCTTTAAAATTGACTGTCGACGGGCTAGTAGACGTAAATAAATTTGACTATACCCCGGTGGTCTTTGACTAAAACTTTAATCTCTAATTAATTATTTATCTTAATTTTAAGTATCATAAATTAATATAGCTATTACTAAATATTTATCACCTAAATATATTTTCATTAATCTTTTTTTGCTTTCTCTTTTAGGCCGCCTGGCGGCTAACAAGCGTAGGAGTCTTACCCGTGATGGTCTCTAACGGTCTGCGCCTACCGGTTATTGATCCCGGACCTTGGCGTCGGCTGTTTTCATTTAAACCCAACTTCCTCGACCTTGGTTCTGGCGCGCTTATGCACTACATTGACCATGGCCAGGGCCCGCCTGTGGTTATGGTCCACGGTAACCCCACCTGGTCGTTTATGTGGCGCGCTCTTATTAAAGATCTCTTAGGCTTTCGAAGATTGGCTCCAGATCACGTGGGAATGGGCCTTTCTAGCCGCCCTTTGGCTAAGAGTTACGGCTTTAGCTTGGAAGATAGAATTAAAGACCTAGACTCTTTTATTCACTCATTAAACCTTTCTGAGCCTATTCGCCTAATCGTCCACGACTGGGGAGGGCCCATTGGTTTGGGCTGGGCCGCTCGAAACGCGGATAAGGTCCATAGCTTAATCATTATGAACTCGGGCCTTAGAAAGCCACCTAATTACCAAATGCCCTTTAAGCTAAAGCTTTTTAAGAGCTGTAACTTTTTAGGCCGTATCTTAGCCGTAGAGCTTAATCTATTTGTCGAGGGCTTAATTCGAGTTGGCAGCCTTAGGCCCATTAAAGAGGATGCCGTCAGGGGCTTTCTAGCCCCTTACGCCCAAAGTCAACACCGAGAGGCTATTGGCCGTTTTCTAGCCGATATCCCTTTAAAATCCTCCCATCGTAGCCACGAGCCGCTTAAGCGCTTAGAGATCGAATTTTCTAACCTAAATGATAAGCCATTGCTTCTAATATGGGGACTTGGGGATTTTGTCTTTAGCCGAGCTTTTTTAGATGATTTTTTAACTCTTCGCCCAGAGGCCCCGGCCTTAGAGCTTGAACAAGCCGGCCACTATTTACTAGAAGACGAACCTGAACTTATTACCGAAGTGATTAAGGCCTTTTTCTTAAATCCCTCTGACTTTTCCCTTCGCCCATTCTCCTAAACTCTATACGGAGATTAATATATCATGAGTGACCCCCTAGACCCTTCGGCCCCATTTAATATCGCCTCCTTAATGACTGATATGGCTAATAAATACGCAAAACGCCTAGCGGTAGTGACCAAAAAAAATCTAGACTGCCTATCTCGCCAAGCTATAACTTACGCTGAACTTGATAACGACTCTTCTTTTTTGGCCTCTCGCTTATTAGACGACGGCCTTAAGCCAGGAGATCGAGTGGTGGTCATGGTCCCGTGCAACCCCGACTTTTTTGTAGTTATCTTCGGGCTCTTTAAGGCTGGCCTAGTCCCGGTCATGGTTGATCCGGGCATGGGCCTTAAGCGCAT